>NZ_FNBX01000013.1 GCF_900102485.1 Desulfovibrio legallii
CCGCCGCGCACTGGCGGCATATTCGGACAAATAACCCGCTCGAAAGGCTGAATCGTGAAATTCGGCGGCGAACGCGGGTGGTGGGGAGCTTTCCCGATGGGCACGCGGCCTTAATGCTGGTAGCGGCCCGGCTGCGCTATATGGCGGGCCAGAAATGGGGCACACAGCGGTATCTGTGCATGTCCAGGGAGGAAGCAGAATAGCGTCGGCGCTGTCACGGCCCTTGCAGCCGCGGCATCTTTGAATGTACCGCTCGCAAGGCCCGCGCCAGCGCCTTAAGGCAGACCCAAAAATCCTGACCACGCGGGCCGCTACGAAATGTGCGAAAAATTCTGGACACTACCCTGCCGTTTTGCTAGCTGTTTTCATTTAGATAACTAACTGTTCGGGATTACTCACCATTGAAAAGTGATTATTTGCATAGCAAAAACCCCCGATCATTTTCCAATGATCGGGGGTTTTCGAAATCTGGTGGAGCTGGACAGAATTGAACTGACGGCCTCTTGAATGCCATTCAAGCGCTCTCCCAACTGAGCTACAGCCCCACGGCGAGAGAAACAATGCCCAAAAGGCGTCGTTCTGTCAACAAATTTTTGCAAAAAAATGTAATTCCCCTTTGAGGGCGGCAGGTTGGGAAATTGCCGCGAGCGGCGCAGGGCCGCAGCCCCAGGTGCGGGCAGGCCGTCTGCTGGTACTGTTCAGAATTTTTGGTAGTGTCCAGAATTTTTAGCATATTCAGTAGCAGCCGGTCAGTGTCGGTTTGGCGTTGCTCTGAGGGGGCGGCGCAGGGCTCCAAACTCGTATGGCGCAGGCAGGCGTCGGCTGCGCGCGCCGCGCAGGGCGCTTTACGGCCCTGCGCGGCGCGGCCCCCGCCGTTCCGTCCGCAAAAAAGGGGAGCCGGCAGATTTCCGGCTCCCCTTGCAAGGTGCCCCGGCTTGCGCCGGGGTGTAGGCGCAATGGTGGCGCAACTGCCGTTTGGGGGCGCTGTGGCAGGCCGCCTGTCTTCCCGCGCGATGGACGCCGCCCAGGGGGGCGTCCTGCTTGCCTTGGGGGCAGGCGTTCAAGGGAACAAGCCCTACGGCTTGCAACGTTGCAAGTCCCTGGCGGCTGCGTAGCAGAGGCCCGCCGTGCAGGCGTAAGCGCAATGTATTTGCGCTGTTGAGCGCCGGACCGAGCGTGTTGCAACCTTTGAGAATGCTATGCTCAAAGGCCATCTGCTTCTAGAAGGGCAGCCCCCTTACGCCTCGGTGAGAAGGGGGCTGCCGGTCCGCATGTACGCCTACATGCTTTCTCCTGTCCTGATGCGGTAGCTTTCCGCCATATCCAGGACAAACACCACGCCGTCGCCTTCCTTGCCCGTGCGCGCCCCGGTCATGATGGCCTCCAGGGCCGCCTTGGCCTTCTCTTCCGGCACGGCCAGCTCGATGCGGACCTTTTTCAGCAGGTTCACCTCGGTGGAGATACCGCGGTAGAGCTCCACATAGCCTTTCTGCCGGCCGGCTCCCAGGATGTTGGTGATGGACATGGCGTAGATTTCGTGTTGGTACAATTCCTGTTTTACAGCCTGGAGGCTTTCAGGACGGGTATAGACGATAATGAGCTTCATGGCGTTGTTCCTCCGCGTGCGCTGCGCTTATTCGTTGGAGAAGATCTGGAAGCCGCTGTAGGCGTCGGCTTTGTGTTCGGTGATGTCCAGACCCTTGAGTTCTTCCTCCTGGCTGACGCGCATGCCGAAGAGGGCGGAGACGATTTTGAACATGATGAAGCCCATGCCGAAGGCCCAGGCAAAATAAACGACCACGCCCAGCATCTGGATGAACAGAAGTTTGATGCTGCCGCCGTAGAGCAGGCCGGTGGCCGTGCCGTAGCCGGGGGCCGCAAAGAGGCCCACCATCAGCGTGCCGAAAGCGCCGCACACGCCGTGCACGGAAACCGCGCCCACGGGGTCGTCCACCTTGAGCACCTGATCGATGAAGAGCACGGAGTAGACTACCAGAATGCCCGCCAGGAAGCCGATGATGATGGAGCCCACGGGCGAGACTTCAAAGCAGCCCGCCGTGATGCCCACCAGGCCCGCCAGGCAGCCGTTGAGGGTCATGGAAGGATCGGGCTTGCCCGTCTTGAACCAGATGGTGAACATGGCGCCCAGGGTGCCCGCGCAGGCGGCCAGGCAGGTATTGACGGCGATGTAGCCGATGGTGCCGTCCGCCACGGTGGTGGAGCCGCAGTTGAAGCCGAACCAGGCAAACCAGAGGATGAACACGCCCAGGGCCGCCATGGGCAGATTGTGGCCGGGGATGGCGCGGGCCTTGCCGTTTTTGTCATACTTGCCCAGGCGCGGGCCCACCACGATGGCGCCGGCAAAGGCGATCCAGCCGCCCACGGAGTGCACCACAGAGGAACCGGCAAAGTCGATAAAGCCCATGTTGCCCAGCCAGCCGCCGCTGCCGCCCAGCAGCGAATTCCACGACCAGTGCCCGCTGATGGGGTAGATGAAGGCAGAGACCAGGGCGCTGCCGATGAGGTAGGAGCTGAACTTGGTGCGCTCCGCAATGGAGCCGGAAACGATGGTGGCCGAGGTGGCGCAGAACATGGCCTGGAAGAACCAGAAGGTCAGGTTCCACATGCCGTCGGCGGTGCTGGCGTCCGCGCCGCCCAGGAAGAAGAGCGAGCTGCCGATAAAGCCGCCGTGGGAGCTGCCAAACATGAGGCCGAAGCCGATGGCGAAGAACAGGATGCCGCCCATGGCAAAGTCCAGCACGTTCTTCATAATGATGTTGGCCGCGTTTTTGGCCCGGGTAAGGCCGCATTCCACCAGCGCGAAGCCCGCCTGCATAAACATGACCAGGATGCCGCCCAGCAGCGTCCATAAGGTGTTGCCCGCAGCCTGGGGCATGAGCGCGGGGGCTTCCTCAGCCGCGTGAGCCAGTTCCGGCAGCAGCAGGCACAGGCAGAGCGGAACGCCGATCCCCAGTTTCCGCCCGATGGTGCATAAACCCTTCATGACAGTCCTCCCGAATAGGTGTGATGGATGAGCCTCTGCCCATCCTTAAGCATAAAGGCTGCCAAAAAGGATTTTTTAAAAATATAATAATTTTATTTAGTTATATGTTTGTCTCCGGGCCCCATGAGACAATATTGTTTTTTGCGCGCAAAAAGTAGGATTTTTTTGTCCCGCTGCCGCGGCTTTGACTGGCCGCGCGCGAGCGCAAAAAAGCCCATTGCCGGGCAGAGATGCGGCGCGGGGCCGCCTTCTGACCGACAATGGGCTCTTTGCGCCCCGGGCTGTTCGCCTTTGTTGCCGCGCCTGGTTTGCGCGGGCCGCAAGGTCCACGGCCTCTGCGCATGACCTTGCCCAAAGGCGGGGCCATGCGCCGCCGGGCGGAGAGGCTGCGTGCCCGGTTTGCGCGGTCTGGGCAGAAAGCCTCCGGCTTCAGCGCGGGGGGCTGGGCGCAGCGCCTTGCCGCGCCGCATCCGGCCCAGGGCGGGGGCCGCGGCCGGTGGGACGTTTACGCCGGAAGCGCCTTAGCCCTGGCACTTCTTTTTGAGCGTCTCGCCCACGGTTTTGCCCAGCTGATGGCAGGCGGCCAGGGCCTCGTGGTCGGGCCGCCACATGCATTTGACGGGTTCGCAGGGCATTTCCATGTGCATGGCGGCCAGCTGTTCCTGCAGGAATTTGGGGCCCTCGCCGGACCAGCCGAAGGAGCCGAACGCGCCGCCCACGCGGTTCTGGGGCCGCAGGCCCTTCATGTAGGTGAGCTGCGCGGCCACCAGGGGCAGCACGGTGTTGTTGTGGGTGGGGGAGCCCGCCAGCACCGCGCCGCAGTCGGCGAGCTCCGTCATGACGGCGCTGTGGTGGTTATGCTTTACGGACATAAGGCGCACGGGCACGCCCGCCTCTTCCAGGCCGCTGCCCACGGCGTAGGCCATGGTCTCCGTGGATTGCCACATGGTGTCGTAAAAAATGAGGGCGCGCTGCTGGGGCTTCTGCTCGGCCATGGTGCGGTACATGTCGATAATGGCGCGCACGGCTTCGGGCCCGCGGTGGATGAGGCCGTGGTCCGGGGCGATCATGTCCACGTCCAGGCTTTCCACAATGGGCAGGGCCTTGAGGGTCATGGGGGAATAGGGCAGCACGATGTTGTAGTAGTATTCCTTCACCCGCCGCCAGAATTCGCCCATGTCGCCGAATTCGTCCACAAAACGGGCAGAGCTCGCGATGTTCTGGCCGAAGATGTCGTTGCTCACCAGGAGCTTTTCTTCAGGGATGTAGGAGACCATGCTGTCCGGCCAGTGGAGCATGCGGGTTTCCTGAAAGACCACGCTGCGCTTGCCGAGGCTGATGCGGTCGCCGGTTTTGACGGCCTGCACGGGCCAGTCCTTGGCATTGAAGTAGCCGGCCAGGGATTTGAGGCCCGTCTGGGAGACGAAGATTTTTTCGGGCTTGCAGCGCTCCACCAGAACTTCCAGCGAGCCGGAGTGGTCCAGCTCCAGGTGGTTGCAGATGATGTAGTCCACCTTCTGTGGTTCCAGCACCTGGGCCATGCGGCAGAGCAGCGTGCTGTGGCAGCCTGGGGCCACGGTATCCAGCAGGGCGTTTTTTTCGTCCTTGATGAGGTAGGCGTTGTAGGTGGAGCCGTCGGGCGAGCGGGAATAGCCGTGGAAATCCCGATGGTCATAATCCACAAAGCCGACCCAGTAAATGTCTTTTTTGATCTCTACCGGTTGCATCTAACATCCTCCGGGTATGGTCGCGTAACGAAAAAATCCCCCGCCGGGCCACAAGGGCAGGGCGGGGGGAAATGCCGGACAGCGATACGGCCCTGCGCGCCGTGCGGTACAAAGCGCGCATCCCCGCGCGCCGCCCCGGCGACCGGGGCGGGCATGCCGCACCGCGCGGGCTTCTGCAAGGCTAGGCCGGGTTGAACTGGTCTTTGCCCACGCCGCACACCGGGCAGCACCAATCTTCGGGCAGATCTTCAAAGGCCACGTTGTCGTTTTCGGCGGGGTCATACTCGTAGCCACAGACACCGCAAACATACTTTTGCATGGGGGTTTTCTCCTTCAAGCTCGGTCAGGCTCAGTTTTCGGCCTTCCAATGGCCGTGCAGGTTGCAGAACTCGCGGGCGGTCACCTTGGCGGCGTCGATGGCGAAGAAGGCCTCGGGCGCGTCGCCGGGATTGAGAAACTTGGTGTAGCTGCGGCCGTCGGCCAGCAGCTCGATCCATTCAATCCAGTGCTTTTCTTCCATGGGATGGGGCACGCTGCCCACCTTGACCTTGTAGCCGCCGTCCACCTTCTCGATGACCGGCACATGTTTTTCCAAAGCGCCGTCGGTGGCGCCTTCTTTCATGAGCTTCATGGGCTCGCCGCAACAGACGATGTCAGCGCCGCCGCCGTGGAGCACTTCCACAATGTTGCCGCAGTGAACGCACTTATACACTTCCAGATGCTTGGGCATGGTTTCCCTCACTTTGTTTGGGCCGCACGGGCCTGGTTGGGATGCCGTCGGCAGGGACAAGCGCCCGTTGGAGGCCTCGTCCGCCGAAGAACAGTTTGTATAAAGTCGCGCCTGATGTAAAGCCTTTTTTATGGGTATCAGTAACTATTTTTAATGGGCGCGCTTTACCCCGGCACAGTCGGCCGCAGGGGGCGGGCTAAGCCGCAGGCTGGGCTTCCCCGGCCGGATCCGCCGCTTTGGCGGGCGCAGGCTTGACCGCCTTGGCGGGCGCTGGCGCTTCCACTACGGAGCCGTCGGCCAGCACCAGAGCAAGCGCGTGGGCCGGGCAGGCTTCCATGCAGGCGGTGATCTTTTTGCCGTTTTCCATGCGCCAGGCCCGGCACATGTCGCAGCGCACGGCCACCTCGCGGCGGGAGCGCTGGGCAATGGTTTCGCCGCCTTCCGCATCCACGTCGGGCATGCCGATGGTGTCCATGCTGATGGTGCCGTAGGGGCAGGCGGCGATGCACATTTTGCAGGCCAGGCAGTACTGCACGCGCATGATGACGCGGCCTTCCTTGTCCTGCTGCAGGGCGCCCGCGGGGCAGACGTTGACGCAGGGCGCGGGGTTGCACTGGTGGCAGCGCACGGTGGTTTTGAAGCCTTCGGCCTTGACCACCTGCACGCGGGCCACCATTTCGTCGCGGTGCTTCATGGCCTCTTTGAAGGATATACCGTGGTGGGCGGCGATACAGGCCACCTCACAGCGCCGGCAGGCGCGGCATTTGTCTGGTATGACCTGGATGTGTTCAGTCATGGTCCGGTTCCTCGGCGGCGACGTGCAGAGCCAGGAGGGTAAGGCCGTGGCCGCCGTCGCAATGGATGTTTTCGCCACCGCAACGGGGGCAGGCAAAGCGCCGTTGCGTCAGGGTAAAGTTGTGGCCACAGGTCTGGCAGCGGCAGGGCAGGGGGGCTGTCTCCAGCGCCAGCCGGGCCCCTTCCGCCGGGGTGCCTTCGGCAAAAAGCTCGAAGCAGGCGGTAAGGGTCTGCGGCTCCACGCAGCTCAGCAGGCCCAGTTCGCAGCGCACTTCCTCCACGCGGGTCACGGGCGCTTCGGGGTGGGCCGCGTTGTGCTCCCGCACGGCGGTAAGGGTCATGTCCAGCAGCCCTTGCACCAGACTCGCCTCGTGCATGGGCTCAGCGTTCCGTGCAGGAAACGCAGGGGTCGATGCTGTTGGTGATCAGGGCCACGTCGGCCACCTTGCAGTCGCGCATCATAACGCCCAGGGCCTCCCAGTTCATGTACGAGGGCACGCGCCACTTGAGGCGGGCGGGGATGTCCGTCTCATTGGTGCGGATGTAGTAGAACACCTCGCCGCGCGGGGCTTCGGTGCGGGCGCAGGCCTCGGCCGTGCGGATCTGGCGCATGGGCGCGGTCAGCGGGCCTTGGGGCAGGCGCTCGATGCACTGGCGGATAAGGGAGAACGACTGGAATATTTCGTGCAGGCGCACCATGGTGCGGGCGTGGACGCAGCAGTCTTCCCGCACCACAGAGGCGAAGTCCAGCTCGCCGTAGGCGGCGTAGGGAGAATCCTTACGCACGTCGATGCGCACGCCGGAACCCCGGGCCACCGGACCCACCACGCCCAGGCGCACGGCGTCCGCCTTGGGCAGCAGCCCAAGGCCCCTGGTCCTGGCCAGCACCATGCTGTTGGTGTCGTAAATCTCGCGGATTTGCTCCACCTGGGGTTCGATTTTGTCCACTGTTTTGCGCATATAGTCCAGCAGTTCCCTGTCCACATCGTATTTGACTCCCCCGATGCAGTTGGCGGCGAGATTCATGCGGTTGCCGTAGACGGTTTCCTTCAGGTCTTGCATCACTTCACGCACTTCCATGACGTGCATGAACAGGGATTTGAAGCCGATGATGTGCGCCTGGATGGCCGTATTGAAAAGGTGGGAGGCCACGCGCTTGATTTCCTCGGCCAGCACGCGCAGATAGCGCGCCCTGGCGGGGATGGTGATGCCCAGCACGTTTTCCACGGCCATGCAGTAGGTAAAGGAGTGGCTGTTGGAGCAGAGGGAGCAGACCCGCTCCGTAAGGGTGACGTTTTTGACCAGGTTGCGCTGGCTGGCCAGGGCCTCCATGCCGCGGTGCACATGGCCGGAGGTCAGCTCCACATGGCGCACGGTTTCGCCTTCCACGGCAAGATGGAAGTAGACGGGTTCCTCCAGGGCCACATGCACAGGGCCCAGAGGCATGTCGAAGGTGGAGACGCTCATGAGTGGGCCCCCTTTTCTTTGAGGATGCGTTCCCAGAGATCGGTGGTGCAGGCCCCGTTCATCATAATGGAGAGGGGCACGGCCTCGTTGAGGATGCCGGCGTCCAGCTCTTCGTCCAGGAACAGGCGGCGCGGGTTGGGATGCCCGGTGACGTTGATGCCGTAAAGCTCCATCATTTCCCTTTCGTGCCAATCGGCGTTGGCGAAGAGGGGCGTGATGGAAGGCACGGTGGGCCATTCGCCGTTGAGGGTCACGGTGAGGTTGTAAACCACGCCTTCCAGCTCAAAGTGGTAGCAGACTTCCTGCATGGGTTCGCTCAGCTGGCGGCGGTTGTAGGCCGTGGTCATGCACAGGCGCGCGCCTGCGTTGTGCAGCAGGGCCGCGGCCTCCAGCAGGGTGCGCGGCGTGCCCAGGCGGAACCAGTGGAAGGCGTTGCCGAAGCTGTCGGCGCTGTGATAAACGGCCTCCGCCTCCGGGCAGAGGGCGCTGAGGCCCTCAATAACGGCGGCGTTGCCCTTGATGGTTTCTTGCATATGCTCTCCGCGGGTCCGGCCCGCTAGTCCTTGGTGGGTGCGGCTGACGTGACGGGAATCTCCGCCGGTGCGGCGTCCGTCCGCGGCGGCAGCCGGCAGGCGTTGCGCTTGGCGTCTTCAATCTGGCGGCACTTGGGGCAGAGGTGGCGCGTCAGCTCAGGGTCTATTTCGCTGTTCTGCGCGTAGAGGCGCTCGGCCAGCTTTTTGGGCAGGGGCCGCATGAGCGCGCCGCAGTGGGCGCAGGGTTCGTATGTGATGGTGTGCTGCTCCAGACGCCGGTATTTTTCCGACTCCGGATGGGCGGAGTGCCAGTCGTTGGTGATGCTCATGGCCCCGGTGGGGCAGTAGTGACGGCACGAGGCGCACAGACAGCAGGAATTCTGCCAGATGGTGATGGTAAAGCCCGTGCCATCGGGCAGCTGGGTGATATTGATGGCTCCGGCCGCGCAGTAGTGGCGGCAGGTGCCGCAGCCCATGCAGAGGTCCGGGTCTACCCTGGCCCGGCCGCGCAGACGCGGCGGGGTGAAGGTTTCGCCAAAGGGAAAGGGATCGGTGCTGGGGCCTTCCAGCAGGTTGTGGAAGAGCACTTTCAGAAAGCCCGCCATAACTATGCCTCCAGACCCAGTTTTTTCATCCAGATGGCCCTGGCCTGCACCACGCCCTCCAGGATGGCCTGGGGCCGCGGCGGACAGCCCGGCACATTGACGTCCACGGGGATGTAGCGGTCTATGGGGCCCTCAATGGAGTAGCCCTCGCGGAAAACCCCGCCCGAAATGGGGCAGATGCCCACGGCCACGGTAACCTTGGGATCGGGAATCTCGTTCCAGACCCGCAGCACCTTGTCCCGCACCCGCGTGGTCAGCGGCCCGGTAATGAGCACGATGTCCGCATGGCGGGGGCTGCCGCAATAGCGACAGCCCAGGCGCTCCACATCGTAGCGCGGGATGCAGGCGGTGGTGGCCAGCTCCACGTCGCAGCCGTTGCAGGAGCCCGCATTGATGCGGAAAAGCCACGGCGAACGCACCGAAAGTTTTTTGAGAATGTTGTCCAGGGACACGGGGGCCTCCTTACAGTACCCAGACCAGGACGAGGCTCAGCAGGGCCAGGCCCGTGGGCACCGTCACATAGAAGCGGAAGGCCTGGTCAATGCGAAAGCGCCCCGTGGCCGACTTGACCAGTGTGAGCGACAGCAGCATGAGGGCCAGACACTTGAGCAGGAACCAGAGCAGGTTCACGGGCCACAAATCAGAGATAGTGCCGGGAAAGAAAAGCGCTACCCCCAGCCCCAGCACCACAAAGGTCTTGAGGGCCGAAGTGATCTGAAACAACGCCAGCAGCGGGCCGCCGTACTCCAAAAGCGGGCCTTCGATGATTTCCGTTTCCGCTTCCGGGATGTCAAAGGGGGCCACGCCCATGGTGCCGGGCAAAAAGATGAGGTAGGCGAGCAAGGCGGGCAGCATGGCCGGGTTGAAGCCCAGGGAGCCCGCCTCCTGCTGCCAGGCCACAATGCGCAGCAAAGAGAATTCCGCCCCCCAGGCCCCGCCGTTGAGGGCCTTGCCCACCAGCATGGCCACAGAAAGCAGAATCATGAGCAGGGGCGTTTCATAGGCCAGCATGAGCAGCATCTCGCGCGAAAAGCCCACGGCCCCGAAGGGCGAGCTGGAGGCCGAGCCCCCCAGCATCAGGGCCATGGCCGGGATGGGCAGCAGGTAAAAAAGCACCAGCAGGTCGCCCATGTTGAAAAGACCGGCATAAACCCCCGGCACGGGAATGAAGGCCGCGCACACGGCCATGCCCGTGAAGCCGAACACCGGGGCCATAAGAAAGGCCGAACGGCAGGCGGTTTTGGGGATCAGCGTCTCCTTGGTGAGCAGCTTGGCGATGTCCAGCCAGGGCTGGACCAGGGGCGGGCCCACGCGGCGCTGCAGGCGGGCCTCCACCCGGCGGTCCAGACCTTTGAAGAACATGGCCACCAGCAGGGCAAAGGCCCCGCCGGGAAAGAGGCACATATGCACGATGGCAAGCAGGGTGTCGCTCATGAGCGGTTCTCCTCGGCGGGCGCGTTGCCGCCCAGCAGGCGGGGCAGCCCGCCGTAGATGCTGGAGGGCTTCATGCGGCTGGTGGCCGTTTCCGGCGGCATGCCGCAGGTGTGGACGTCAATTTCACGCAGGCGGGTAAAGCGCAGCACAAACCAGCGCCCGCCCAGAAAGGCCAGGGCCATCATCACGCACATGCCCGTGGCGTTCCACGCGCCCGTGCCGGAAAGCACGCCCGAAAGCCCCACGTTGAGCGGCGCAAGGCCGTATTCCAGCAGAATGCTGTTGATGGGGTAAAGCGCCAGGCCGGGGAATACGCCCGTCAGCACGCAGCCCGCGGCCAGAATGCCCATGGGCGCGCGCATGACGCGCGGCGCTTCCTCAATATGCTCCAGATCCGGGGCGGGCTGACCCAGGAAGGCCGCGTGCAGGAACTTGGCCACATAGGCCAGGGTCAGCACGCTGCCCACCAGAGAGAGCAAGGCCAGGAAGGGCTGGCCCGCGTTCATGAGGGCGTGGTAGATGAGCCACTTGGACGAAAAGCCGCTGGTGGGCGGCACGCCGACCAGAGAGAGCCCGGCAACGGCAAACATGCCCAGCGTGAAGGGCATCTTGCGGCCCAGGCCGCCCAGGTCGTCCAGGGTTTCTCTGTGGCTGGCGAACATGACCGCGCCGCAGACAAGGAAGAGCAGGTCTTTGAAGAAGACGTGGTTGACCACATGCAGCATGCCGCCCGCGTAGCCCAGGGCCCCGCCCGCGGCCACGGCCAGCACCATGTAGCCCAGCTGGCTCACCGTGGAATAGATGAACATGAGCTTGATGCCGTTGGTGCGCAGCGCCTGCACGGCGGCCATGATGATGGTGACCCCGCCGATCCACATGACCGCGGTGCTGATGACGCTCTGCTCAAAGCCGGAAAGGATCCCGGCCAGGGCAAAGCCGCCGCCCAGCAGCATAAAGAGCTTGATAAGGCCGAGGATGGCGCTCTTCAGCAGCACGGAGGAGATGTAGCCGGAAACGGGCGTGGGCGCGAGGGCCGGGTGCATCTGCCAGTCAATGCGGAAGGGCAGCTGCGCTGCCTTGAGCACAAAGCCCGCGGCCAGCAGGGCCATGCCCAGCCAGGCGGCCCAGGGCGGCAGCAGGGGCGCGCCGCCGGTCAGCAGGCTGGCGTTGAAGGGCGTGGCCGGGCCCAGCACGCACAGGCCCACGAACAGAAAGCCCGCGCCGAAGACGTTGAAGCTGAAGTATTTGAAGGCTTCCCGCAAGGAGGCTTTGTCCCCTTCATGGGCGATGGCCAGGTAGAGCGTCCAGGAGCTCATAATTTCCCAGAACAGAAAGAAGCTCAGCAGGTACTGGCTGGCCGCCATGCCCACCAGGCCGCCGCACATGCAGGTGAAGGCGCAGTAGAAGCGCCACTGGCGACGGCTGTGCTCCATGTAGCCCAGGGCGTAGACCATGTTCAGCGCGCCCAGCAGGGGAACCAGCAGGGCAAAGCAGAAGGAGAGCGTGTCCAGCTGGCGGCCGAAGACCGCCACCAGCAGGGCTGTGAGCAGCAGCACGCCTGCGCTGGCCTTGCCGGCCTTGATGCGGTCGCGCCGGAACAGGGCCGGCAGGGCCGCGCCGAACACGGGCGTCAGCACATATACGGGCCAGGAAACCCGCATGGCCAGCAGCGCGGCGGCGTCGCCCGCGGCGGGCGCAAAGACCATGGAGGCCACAGGGGCCACCAGCTGCGCGGGCAGCTGCGGGGCCAGGCCCAACACAAGGCTCGTGCCCGCCAGGGCGATCAGGGCGATCTGAATGCTGCGCGGGGCTTCGGTTACGGCGGGCAGGTGGGCGGGGCGCTCCTCAAAGACCAGGGTTTTGAGAATGCGCGTATAGTAGATCAGCCCCACCAGGGATCCGGCCAGAATGAGCACGGCCAGCCAGACGTGCCCGGAGGATACGGCCGCCTGGATCATCAGGTATTTGCTGTAGAAAGCGCCGAAGGGCGGCAGCCCCATAATGCTGATCAGGCCCACGCCCATGCAGGCCACGGTGACCGGCATCTGCGTGCCCAGGCCCTTGAGGTCTTCCAGCTTGCGGCTGCCCGCCCGCAGGATGAGCGCGCCCGCCCCGAGGAAGAGCAGATCCTTCATGACCGCGTGGTTGAGCATGTGCCAGAGCGCGCCCGTGGCGGCCAGCCAGGTGCCCAGGCCCAGGGTCAGGGTGATTTCGCCGATCTGCCCCAGAGTGGAGTAGGCCAGCATGCGTTTGATGTCGTCCTGGTACAGGGCCATGATTTCGCCGTAGACCAGGGTGGCCGCGCCCAGGGCCACCAGGCCCGTGCCCAGCCAGGAAAAGCCCAGAAGGCCGGGCATGTCCAGCGCGCCGGGCTGCACAAAGAGCACGGCCACAATGCCGAAGACGCCCATCTTGGTGATGACGCCTGACAGGGGGCCGGAGACGGACGAAGGCGCGGCGGGGTGGGCGTCGGGCAGCCAGGAGTGCAGGGGCACCAGACCGGCCTTGACGCCGAAGCCCGCCAGGCAGAGCAGCAGCGCGCCCTTGAGCAGCGCCGGGGAAAGGCCCTGCCCCAGCAGGAGCAGGCCGGGCAGCATGAGCAGCGCGCCGCCCGCGCACATGACGTAGTATTTGACGCCCGCGTCGTGGGCGGCGCGGGTGCCTTCATGCACTACCAGGAAGTAGGAGGCGAAGGTCATGAGCTCCCAGTAGCCGTACATGCCCGCCACGTCGGCGGAGGAAACAATGCCCGCCAGGGAGGCAAAGGTCAGCAGCAGGAAGAACCAGTAGCGGCCCTGGTGCTCCCCGTGGATGTAGCCCAGGGAGTAGACGGCCACCACCAGACCCACGCCGCAGAGCATGAGCAGAAAAAGTTTTGCCGTGGGCGGCGCGGGCACAGCCAGAACGGCGGCCAAGGCCAGGGCGGCGAAGGCCGCGCCTACCTTGGAGGCCCAGGGCAGACGCGCCAGAAAGGCGAACCCCGTGAGGAACGCGCCCAGATAATAACACCAGTAGGCCGGGTGCACGGGGCTGTGCGGGGCGGCAAACCCGCCGGAGGCGAAAAGCTCCGTTATCGGGCCGCGCCCCAGGCCCAGCAGGGCCACGGCGCAGGCCGCCAGCAGCGCGGGCAGGGCGGAGCCGCGCGCGGCGCCCAGGGGTTCCTGCGGCGCGGTTTCGGGCGCGGGCTCCAGAACCGCCACGCGCACGGCCGTCACATACAGCCAGATGAAGACCGTGGTGGTGGCCGCCGCCGCCAGCAGCACGACCAGACCGCCGGGCAGCGCGTCCAGAACGCCCGCGCTGATAAAGGCGCGGGCTTCGGGCATGAGGAAGGGCGAGCCGCCCACGGCGGCCAGCAGGCCCAGGCCGAAGGCCGCGCCCGTCCAGGGACGGCGCGCGCCCATGCCGCGCAGGTCTTCCAGTTCCGGACAGGACGGCGCGTCGGCCGGGTCGGGCCGGACCGGGACGACGCCGCTCTGCAGCCGGGTCAGGGCTGTCCAGGCCAGCAGCCGTGCGGCCAGCTGGAAGAGGACAAACAGCCAGAAGCCCGTGCGCGCGGCCCCGCCGCCGGCCAGAAGAGCCAGAGAGGCCAGGGCCGCGTCGTGCAGCGCGCCCCAGAGGATGAGCCGGCGCGGCAGGCGGCGCTGGCGCACGGCCTGCGCCGTGGCCCAGAGCATGAGGGCCGTGGCCGCCAGCAGCGGCAGCGCGACCGTGAACAATGATGCAGTCATACGTTTGCCCCGTGGGTTGCGGGTCTGTAGGCGTCCGCCGGCCTGGCCGGAAGCGCCGGGTTGACGGTATGGCAAGCATACCAGGTCGTGAAAAAAGTTACGAATGAACTGAGCCAGCCTTAGCGTAGTTTGTCAAACCTTGCAAGGGTCTATTTTGATAAATTTTTTAACGCGGTTGTTGTTGCGCGGACTGTTGTCCTCCCCAGGCGGTGCGGGGGCAGAGCTGCGTGTCCGGCCTTGGGGGCTGCGGCTTGAGTGGTGCATCTGTTCCTTTCGGAACAAATGTTTGAGCATACAGTCAATATAAAGCACATTGCTAAGAATAATGCAACTAATTTTTGAAATTCAAGGATATGAGCAAATTATGTGAACAGGCGTCATTCCCCTTCGGGGGGGGGGGCGGGTTTCATGGAGGTTTTCCCTCGCTGTCGGCCGTTGCGACGCGCGCGGCGGCGCAGAAACAACGCTGGGGCAACAAGCGGCAAATCCCGTACGCGGCGGCGCAGGAAGTCCGGGGCGCCGACCTCCTGCCCTGGGCCGGGCCGTCCTTACGCCGTGCGGCCTGATCCGCGGGGCCTTTTTTGCGGCGCGGCCTTCATGCCTGGCTTCCCCGGCCGGAATATCCGTATTCCAGCCAGGGAAGCTGCAGCCGGGCTACAGCCAGGTCAGGTCCAGGGGCTTGCGTTGGGGCCGGGCGCAGGGCCTGAACAGTGGGCGGCCCATGAGCTGCACGGCGCAGGCGGCTTCCTGGGGCCCGATGCCCAGGAAATCCCGCACGGGCCCGCCCGCCGGGTGGCGCAGGGCCAGGCAGACATAGCCGCCCCAGCAACAGCCCACGCCGTGGCCCTGGGCCGCCAGTTCCAGATATGCGGCGGCAATGGCCGCATCGCTCATGCCCCAGTTCCAGTCGGCCGGGGCCACGGCAATGACGGCCTGCGGCGCGTCGCGGACGATGACGTCCGTGCCTCTGTCCCAGGCGCGGGCCAGGCTCTCGGCGTGGCAGGCCTTGGCCATGGCCGCGTCTTCCTGGGGCAGGCGGCGCATCCAGTCGATAACCAGCTCCGCCAGGCGGCGGGTCTGGGGGCGGGCTTCCAGCACAATCCAGCGCAGGGCCTGGGCGTTTTTGGCCGAAGGGGCAAAGCGCGTGGCGTCCAGCAGGCGCAGCAGCAGATCGCGCGGCAGGGGGGCTTCCTTAAAGACGCGCACGGAGCGGCGGGAGAAGATCAGCTCCTCCACCTGTTCCGGGGCGGGCTGCAGGTCGCGGCGCAGGGGCGGGCACTGGGCCGGGTCCAGGCCGGGCGCGGCGCAGGCCCCGGTGGGGCAGAAGGCCATGCACTGGCCGCAGCCGATGCAGAGGCTTTCCTGGTGGCTGTTCATGGAGGGATAGTCGCCGGGCGCGGCAAGAATGATGTGCACAGGGCAGACCCGCGCGCAGATGCCGTCCTTGCGGCAGCGTTCCCGGTCAACGACAAAATGATTCATGGGGATTCTCCTGAAAGATTGCCGGACGCCCGTCAGCGCGGCGTCCGTGTTCTGGGTATAACGCCGCCCGGCACGGAGGGAAAGCCCCGCAACACCAGGCCGACGCGCTCCGCGCCGATACGCCCCCGGCGCAGGGGGAAAGCCCCGGCCCCGCGGCGCAATTTGCGTCTTTTGCCATAACCTGCTACGAAAAAGCGTCGTTTCAGGGTGCGGAGCGATGCTTCCCGCCACGCTTCGGCTTCCCGCCGGAGCCATACTCTATGAGGTTGCGCATGGCCGCCCAAAATTCCACTGCAAATACTGAAGAAATCATCGACCTCACCGAGCTGATCGAAAAAGGCGTTGTGCCGGAAAACGGCCCGGAAGGGGCCGCGCAGGCCCGCAAGCCCGCGCCGCACGCCCATGAGGCCGACGACCTGGAGGCCCATATGCGCGGCCTGAACGATCCGACCTTGCCGGCTGAAGCCGCCATCGACGATCTGCTGGCCCAGATGGAGGCCCACACGGAGGATACGCCCTCCGTGGCGGCGGGCGGTCCGCCCCCGGATCACCTCGTGGATCCCGATGAAAAACTGGATATGCCCGGCCTGGGCGATGTGGACCATCTGCTCCAGTCCCTGGACATGCCGCCCCAGCCGCCGCAGGAGGCCGACGCCCCCGGCGCGGCCAGCGCGGCTCCGGCCGCGGAGGGCCAGGACGCGGACAGCCTTATGGCCGTGGACGCCATGCTGGACTCCATGCACGGCCAGCCTTCCGGCGCGCCCGCAGGGCAGGCCCCTGACGCGGCGGCGCCGCAAGCGGCAATGCCCGACCTGGACGACCTGCTGGCCGCCGGAGCGGCCGGATCTGCCCCCGGCGTGCCGGGCGACCTCTCGGATCTGCTGGAAGAGGCCCTGTCTCCGGAAGGCCCGGCCTCTCCCGCGCCGTCTGCCCCCGCGCCCGCGGCTTCGACTGCTGCGGCCCCCGCGCCGGTCGCATCCCCCGCCGCCACTATTTCCGCGGGCGAGCTGGACGACCTGCTGGCCGCCGCCGCTGACGACATGGCGGCCGCCCCGTCGCCCGTCGTTCCGGCAGATGCCGTCCCGTCGCCCGCTGCACAAACGCCCGTTGCGCCCCCTGCCACCGCACAGGCGGACCCCATGGCGGATCTGGACGCGCTGCTGGCCGAGGCCGCCGCGCCTGCTCCGGAAGCCGCCGCGGCCGCCGCGCCCGGACAGGGCGCGGACCAGCCCCTGCCCCCCCAGGAGGAAATCCGGCCTGAGGCGCAGGCTGCGGACCTGACGGCAGACCAGGGGGCTGGCCTGGATCTGGATGCGCTCTTGGCCGAGGCCGCCGCGCACCTGGACGCCGCCTCTCCGGCCGCCGCGCCCGCGGCGACGGAACCGGCAGCGTCGCCCGCCGCGCAGGAATCTGTAATGCAGGAGCCCGCCGTGGCACCGGAGCCCGCGGCAACGGCAGCGCAGCCGCAGGCAGCGGCCCCGGCTGCGCCGGAACTGCCCGCCGCCGCGCCCGCGGCGGATGCGTTTGCCGCAGCGGAGGAACTGCCCGCCGCTGCAGCCCCGGCGGATGTGTCCGCCGGGGAGAAGGATCTGCCCGTGCCGGAGGCGGAAGCGCCCTTGCCCGCCGTGGAAGCGGCAACACTGCTCCCTGAACCGGAATCCGCGCCGACGGAACAACCGGCGGCCCCGGCTGCTCCGGATTCCACGGCCGCATTGTCGGGCGCGCCCGCCGCCGCGCCGTCCCTGGCGGCGGAAGAGGCGCAAGCCGTGCCGGAAGCTGCGGACCAGACGCAGGAAGTCTCACCGCCCCCGCCTGTGGGCGCCGAAGCCGCCGTTGTGGCCGTGGCCGCTACCCAGGCGGCGGAAGCCTCGGCCCATGCGGCGGAGGCTTTTGAGCAGGCTTTTTCGGCCTCTTCCCGCGCCGCGGAAGCCGCGGAAGCCGCCGCGGCCCTGGCCCAGCGCCTGGAGCAGTGCGAAGCGGCCCTTCAGGCCGCGCAGGAGCGCCTGGCCGCCCTGGAAGCGGCGGCGCAGCAGGCCCCGGTCGGTCTGGGCGAAGAACAGGTCGCGGCCCTGCTGGACGAGCGGCTGGCCGCGCAGGCTCCTGCGCTCACGGAAGGACAGGTCCGCGCCTTGCTGGTCGAGCGCCTGGCGGCCCTCAGGATGGAACAGCCCGCTCCGCTGACCGAGGCGCAGGTGAACGCGCTTCTGGACGCCCGTCTGGCCGCAACGCCGCAGGCCGCGGCATTGACCGCAGCGCAGGCCGACGCCCTGCTGGACGAACGTCTGGCCCCGCTGACGGCTTCCCTGCGCGGGGTCGACGCCCGGCTGGACGCCCTGGAGCGGCGGCTGGACGCGCTGGAGCCCCAGTTCAACGAGCGGGTGGAAAAGGCCGCCGCGGCTGCGGCCGCGCGCATTTTGCGCGAAGAGATTGCCCGCCTGCTGGCCGAGGCCTGAGGGCGCGGCGGCGGAGCGGGCGCGCCGCCCGGCCTTGCCAAGGTCGGGCGGAACGCATATGCTCCAGCGCGTTCCGGCGCATTTTTGTCGCGCGAGCGTTTTTTTGCACAAAAGGGCGGGGGCTTGTGTTTCCGTTCTTTTACCCGTCCAGGCAATACCCGTTGTGGGTCTCGGCCATTCCCCGGAGGACGGGGTTTTTTCCGGCGCGCCCCGTGGGGCCGTAAGCCGAGGTGGTATGGACAAGGATCGCAAGGAAGCCCTGCAGGTGGCCAAAGAGCTGACCGCCAAATTCATTGAGACGCGCACCGTTTCGCCCGGCAATTTTGCCGAGGTCTTTCCGGCGGTTTATAAGGTGGTCTGCGCCGCCATTGGTGTGGATGCCGGCCCGGACAACGGCGGGAAACGGGCGTGAGCGGCGCGTATCCTCACGAAGCGCGCGGCGGCGATCCGCGCGGGGCTGCCCCCGGCACGCCGCACGATGCGGCCGTGGCCGGCATGTTCGGCCGCATTGTGCCCTTCTACGATCTGCTCAACCGGGTGCTCAGCCTGGGGCTTGACCGCTACTGGCGGCATGTGCTGGCGCGCAACGTGCGCCTGGGCGCAACGGGTTTGGTCCTGGACCTGGCCGCGGGCACCCTGGACGTGGCCCTGGCCGTGCGCCGCCGCTATCCCGGGGCCTGCGTGCCGGCCATGGATTTCTGCCCGCCCATGCTGGCGCGGGGCCGCCGCAAGCTCCGCGGGGCCGACGCCCGCAACATCCTGCCCGTGGCTGCCGACGCCAAGCGTCTGCCCCTGCCGGATTCCTGCGTGGACTGCGTGACCATGGCCTTCGGCATTCGCAACATCCTGCCGCGCGAGCGGGCTTTTGCCGAGATGCTGCGCGTGCTCCGGCCCGGAGGGCGGGTCTGCATTCTGGAGTTCGGGTCCGGGCGGGAACGTATCTGGGGCGGCCTGTACAATCTGTACCTCAACCGCGTGCTGCCGCGCGTGGGGCGGATTTTTTCCAAAGATCCCGCCGCGTATGCCTATCTGGCCGCCACCATCCGCCAGTTTCCCCCGGCAGCGGCCCTGGAGCGCGAGCTGCGCGACGCGGGCTTTGCCCGCGCCTGGCACGAAAAGCTCACCTCAGGCATCGTCTGTCTGCATGTGGGCGAAAAAGGACGTTAACGCGCCAGGGCCGTCAGCAGCAGGCCCACGGCCACGGCGGCCAGGCCTGCGGCGCGCAGTCGGCTTTCGGGCTGGCTCATGAGCGTGCGCAGGGCGCGGCGCATGCCGCCGGGAAACAGCGCCCAGCACAGGCCTTCCAGCACAATGGCCAGGCCCAGGGCGCGCAGAAAAAGGGCAAAATCAAACCGCATGCTTCCGTGGTGACGGAAAAGCGCGGATTTGTAAAGGACCGCACTATGGTGACATTCGAGGATCTTTGCGCGGGCAGGGCCACCCTGGCCGTGGTGGGCCTGGGCTATGTGGGCCTGCCCTTGGCCGTGGCCTTTTCCCGCCACATGCCCGTGCTGGGCTATGACTGCAGCTCCCGGCGCATTGCCGAGCTCAAGGCGGGCCGCGACCACACCCGCGAGGTGGACCACGAGCGCCTGGCCGCCGCCGCAGTGCGCTATTCCGCCGATCCCGCCGACCTGCGCCAGGCCGACGTGGTGGTGGTGGCCGTGCCCACGCCCATCGACACCCACCGCTCGCCCGACCTGACCCCCGTGGTGGGGGCCAGCGCCACCGTGGGGCAGAACCTGCGCCCCGGCTGCGTGGTGGTCTACGAATCCACGGTCTACCCCGGCCTGACCGAGGAGATCTGCGTGCCCATCCTGGAGCGGGAATCCGGCCTCAAACTGGGGCGGGACTTTACCGTGGGCTACTCGCCGGAGCGCATCAACCCCGGCGACAAAGTCCACACCGTGGAGACGATCGTCAAGATCGTTTCCGGTTCGGACGCGGCCACCGCCGATCTGCTGGAAAAACTCTACGGCTCCGTGGTGCGGGCGGGCACCCACCGCGCCTCCAGCATCAAGGTGGCCGAGGCCGCCAAGGTCATTGAAAATACCCAGCGCGACCTCAACATTGCCCTCATGAACGAGCTGGCCCTCATTTTCGACCGCATAGGCATCGACACCCTGGAGGTGCTGGAAGCCGCGGGCAGCAAGTGGAACTTCCTGCCTTTCCGTCCCGGCCTGGTGGGCGGGCACTGCATCGGCGTGGACCCCTACTACCTCACCTATAAGGCCGAGGAGCTGGGCTTCCACCCTGAGGTCATCCTGGCCGGCCGCCGCATCAACGACAATATGGGCAAGTATGTGGCCGAATGCGCGGTAAAGCGGCTCATCAGGAGCGGCCGGGTCATCAGCGGCGCGCGCGTGGGCATCCTGGGCTTCACTTTCAAGGAAAACGTGCCCGATCTGCGCAACACCCGCGTGGTGGACGTGGTGCGCGAGCTGGCGGACTACGGCGTTACCGTGCTGGTGAGCGACGCCGAGGCCGACCCGGAAGAAGCCCTGCGCGAATACGGCCAGACCCTGCTGCCGCAGGAGGCCCTGTGCGATCTGGACGGCCTTATCCTGGCCGTGGGGCACAAGGCCTATGCCGGGTTGACCCCCGCCGCCGTGAAAAGCCTTTTTGCCGCGCCGGACAACGCCGTGGTTCTGGACGTGAAGTCCTTTTTCGACGCCGCGGCCATGCGCGCCGCGGGCATAGACTACTGGAGGCTGTAGCCACGTGACCCTGCTGCTCTGCGCCGCCACGGCCCGTGAACTGGCGGGCCTTGCGCCGGGCTTTGCCCCGCCGGGGCTGCCGCCCCTGGAGCGCACGGGCGCGGGGGCAGCTGCCGCCCCTTGGCCGGAAATGCGCCTCTGGCCTCTGCCGTTGCGGCGCGGCCGCGCCCTGTGCTGCCTTACGGGCGTGGGGCCGCTCAACGCGGCGCTGGCCCTGGGCCTGGCCCTGGAACGGGCCGCGGCCGAGGGCACGCCCATAAGCGCGGTGTGCAACGCCGGGCTTGCCGGGGCCTTTGACCTTGCGGCCGCGCCTTTGCGTTCGCTCTGGCTGGTGCGGGAAGAAATCTGGCCGGAATACGGCCTTAACGACGGCCGCTCCGTGGTGGCCGGGGCTTTTGGCTTTCCTCTCTGGCAGCCGCCTGAGGGCGCGCCCGTGCGCGACCGCCTGCCCCTGGCCGGAGCGGACGCCCTGGGCACGGGGGCGGAGGCGGCGGTTTTTCCGTCCTGCCGCTCCGTGACCGTGGCAGGGGTGACGGCCAGCCACGAGCGGGCGGCCGGCTTGCGCCAAAGCTATGGCGCGGAGCTGGAGAATATGGAAGGCTTTGCCGTGGCCTATGCCTGCGCCCGCGCGGGCCTGCCCTGCGTGGAGGCGCGCTGCGTTTCCAACAAGGCGGGGCCCCGCGCCGGGGATGAAAAAGATTTTGCGGGAGCCCTGCGCGCCCTGGCCCAGGTGCTGCCCGCCCTCAACTGCAACTGAGTAGCGTCATGATCCAACTGAAAGCGCGTCTGGCCCTGGAACTGCCCGCCATCAACCGGGCCCTGGGCCGGGCGGTGGAAACCCTGCCCGCGTCCGTGCGCCCTGTGGCCCGGCACATTTTCGACGCCGGGGGCAAACGCCTGCGGCCTGTGCTTACCGTGCTTACGGCGCGGCTTCTGGGCTGCAGGCGGGACGACCTGCAAGACCTGGCCGTGACTCTGGAAATGCTCCACGCCGCCACCCTGCTGCACGACGACGTGCTGGACAATGCCGTGAGCCGTCGGGGCCAGCCCGCCGCCCACACAGTCTATGACGTGGGCACGGTCATTCTGGCCGGGGACGCCCTGCTGGCCGGGGCCAACGCCATGGTGGCGGGCTATGGCGACACGCGCCTGACGCGCTGTTTTTCTGAGGCCACCAGCCGCACGGCCGCGGGCGAGATTCTGGAAATCGAGGCCCAGGGCCGGGTGGACGTGGGCGCGGCGGAGTATGAGGAAATTATCCGCGGCAAGACGGCCTGGCTCATCCGCGCCTCCTGCGAGATGGGCGCGCTGGCCGCCGGGGCCGAGGCCCCTCTGGCGGCGGCGGCCGCAGCCTACGGCGAAAACTTGGGCATGGCCTTCCAGATGGTGGACGACGCCCTGGACTTCGCCCCGGAGAGCGTCACCGGCAAGCCCACGGGCGGCGACGTGCGCGAAGGCAAGCTCACCCCGCCCCTGCGCCTTTACCGCGAAAGTTTGGCGGAAACGGAACGCGCCGCCTTTGACGCGGCCTTCTGCACGAGCCTGATGACGGAGGATGACGCCGCCGCCATTGCCGCGCGCATCCGCGAGGCGGGTTTTGACGCCCAGGTGCGCTGCCAGGCCGAAGGCTTTCTCCATGCGGCCCGCGAGGCCCTGCACGCCCTGCCGGATCGGCCGGAGCGCGGCCTGCTGCTGCAGATGGCCGACTATGTGCGGGACAGAAAAAAGTAGGCCGGGCCCAATTTTTGCGGGGCTGCCTCCGGCGGCCGGGGGGCCGTGCCCCCTTGCCCCCTTCCCCGCAACACGCATCCAACAATTCTTTTCCTGCATTCACGAGGAAGCGAGCCATGCTCTACAGGGTGGAAACCGGCCCCCACGCCGGAATGGACGACACGCAGGGCCGCAAGACGGCCCAGCGCTTGCGTAAGGATCTCAACCTGGCCGTGGCCGAGGTGCGGCAGACCAAGGTCTTTACCGTGGACGGCCTGGATGCCGCCCAGGTGCAGCGGCTGCTGGACGAAGGCGTGTGGCACGACCCCATCCTGCAGCAGGCCGCGCTCACGCCCCTGCCGTTGGCGCAGCCCGCCCAGTGGTTCGTGGAAGTGGGCTTCCGCCCCGGCGTCACGGATAACGAGGCCCGCACGGCGCGGGATACGGCCGCCCTGGTGCTGGGCCTGCCGCGCGAGAGCCTGCGCGTCTACACCTCCGTGCAGTACCGCCTCAGTTCGGACGCCGCCGCGCCCCTCGGGCGCGAGCAGGTGGAGGCCCTGGCCCGTGATCTGCTCTGCAATACGCTTATCCAGCGCTACCGCATCAAAAGCGCGGCGGAGTGGGCGGCGGAGCCCGGCTTTGCGCCGCAGGCGGCTGCTGTTACCGGCACGGCCGACGCCACAGTGGAAACCATCGCTCTTTCGGGCATGGACGACGCGGCCTTGCAGCAGGCCAGCCGGGAAAACACCTGGGCCCTGAACCTTGCGGAGCTGCACCGCATCCGCGCGCACTTCACCGGGCTGGAGGAAGCCGCCCGCCGCGCGGCCCTGCAACTGCCCGCCGACCCCACGGACGTGGAAATGGAAGTGCTGGCCCAGACCTGGTCCGAGCACTGCAAGCACAAAATTTTCGCCGCGCGCATCGAGTATACGGATGCGGATACGGGCCGCCGCGAGGTGGTGGACAA
Organism: Desulfovibrio legallii; assembly: GCF_900102485.1. Classification (NCBI taxonomy): domain Bacteria; kingdom Pseudomonadati; phylum Thermodesulfobacteriota; class Desulfovibrionia; order Desulfovibrionales; family Desulfovibrionaceae; genus Desulfovibrio; species Desulfovibrio legallii. The sequence goes on from NZ_FNBX01000013.1 coordinate 23,356, forward strand.
CCTGTACAAGACCTGCATCCGCGACGCCACGGCCATTCTGCGGGAGCGCATGGGCGCCAATGACTACTGCAAATCCGTGTTCAAGGACAATGCGGGCGTCATTGCCTTCATCAACGGCTACGATGCCTGCATCAAGGTGGAGACGCACAACAGCCCTTCGGCCCTGGATCCTTACGGCGGGGCGCTCACGGGCATTGTGGGCGTGAACCGCGACCCCATGGGCACGGGCATGGGCGCGGAGCTGGTCTGCAATACGGATGTTTTCTGCTTTGCCTCGCCCTTTTACGACCAGCCCCTGCCCCCGCGCCTGCTGCACCCCCGCCGGGTGCTGGAAGGCGTGCGCGAGGGCGTGGAGCACGGCGGCAACAAATCCGGCATCCCCACGGTCAACGGCTCGCTGGTTTTTGACGAGCGCTTTCTGGGCAAGCCGCTGGTCTTCTGCGGCACTGTGGGCCTGCTGCCGGCCGAGATCAACGGCCGCGCCGGCTGGTACAAGAAGGCGGAGCCGGGCGACGTCATCGTCATGACCGGCGGGCGCATCGGCAAGGACGGCATCCACGGGGCCACCTTCTCCTCCGAGGAACTGCACGAAGGCTCCCCGGCCACGGCCGTGCAGATCGGCGATCCCATCACCCAGCGCAAGATGTACGACTTTATCCTGCGCGCGCGGGATATGGGCCTTTACCACGCCATTACGGACAACGGCGCGGGCGGCCTTTCGTCCTCCGTGGGCGAAATGGCCGAGGATACGGGCGGCTGCGTGCTGGACGCGGCCAAGGCCCCCCTGAAGTACGACGGCTTGCGGCCGTGGGAAATTCTGCTCTCCGAGGCGCAGGAGCGCATGACCCTGGCCGTGCCCCCGGACAAGCTGGAGAGCTTCCTGGAGCTGGCCGCCCGCATGGATGTGGAAGCCACCGCCCTGGGATATTTTACGGAGTCCGGCTACTTTGAAGTGCGCTACGGCGAGCGGGTGGTGGCCTCCCTGGATATGGACTTCATGCACAACGGCGTGCCCCAGCTGCGTCTGGAAGCCCAGTGGCGCGCGCCTGAGGCGCGGGACGTCCGCGTGGATGTGGCCCAGGTGGAGCAGGGGGCCTTTCTGCAGCGCATGCTGGGGCGGCTGAACATCTGCTCCAAGGAATACATCGTCCGCCAGTACGATCACGAGGTGCGCGGCGGCAGCGTGATCAAGCCCATGGTGGGCGTCAAGCGCGACGGCCCGTCGGACGCGGGCGTGCTGCGGCCCCTGCTGGAATCGGACGCCGGGCTGGTTGTTTCGCACGGCATCTGCCCCAAGTTCAGCGACTACGACGCCTACTGGATGATGGCCAACGCCATGGACGAGGCCATCCGCAACGCCGTGGCCGTGGGCGCCAACCCCGACGCCCTGGCCGGGGTAGACAACTTCTGCTGGTGCGACCCGGTGGCGAGCCCCGCCAATCCCGACGGCCGCTACAAGCTGGCCCAGCTGGTGCGGGCCTGCCGCGCCCTGCGCCAGTTCTCCCTGGCCTTCGGCGTGCCCTGCATTTCGGGCAAGGACTCCATGAAGAACGACTACACCGGCGGCGGCGAGCGCATCTCCATTCCGCCCACGGTGCTCTTCTCCGTGCTGGGGGTCATGGGCAATGTGACGGCCGCGCAGACCTCGGACTTCAAGCGCCCCGGCGATCTGATCTACCTTTTGGGCGGCACCTGGCGCGAAATGGCGGGCAGCGAGGCCGCCGACGAGCTGGGCCTCAAGGGCGGGCGCGTGCCCCATGTGGACGCGGCCGCGGCCCTGCCGCGCTACCGCGCCGTCAACGCGCTTATGGGGCAGAAAGCCATTGCCGCCTGCCACGACTGTTCCGACGGCGGCCTGGCCGTGGCCCTGGCCGAAATGTGCATCGGCGGCCGCCTGGGGGCCGAGGTGGATCTGAACGCCGTGCCCGCCCTGGAGACCATGAACCTCACCGAGCTGCTCTATAGCGAATCGGCCAGCCGTCTGGTGGTCAGCGTGCGGCCCGATCTGGGCATGATTTTTGACGCCCTGGGCCAGTGGCAGCTCTGCGCCCGCATCGGCACGGTCACCGAAGACGCGCGCCTGACCCTGCGCAGCGGGGACAGCGCGCTCTGCGCCGTGCCCGTGGAGGATCTTACCAAGGCCTTTAAGCGTACCCTCGACTGGTAGTCCGTCCCAGAGGCGCAAACGCAGCCTTGCTGCGCGGGCAGCGCTGCAGTAAGCCCTTTGCTTGCCCTTGAGAACGCAGTTCTCAAGGGCAAGCAGCGTTTATACGGCATTTGCTGCGGCTGCGCGGCAGACGCCCGACGTGGAGACGTAAGCGCAGTTTATTTGCGCTGTTGCGCGCTGGAACGAGCGTTTCGTAATCTTTGGGCACGCCTGTTCTCAAGGGCAATCTGCTCTCAAGGGCCGTCCCGCCGGCAGGCAGGGGGCCCTTCTGCGTGGGCGGGCTCCATCCCCCGACCGGGCCTTGCCGCTGCAGCGGATGCGGCGCTGCCAGACAGCAGGAGCGCCCCGGCCACAATGGCCGGGGCGCTCGGTGGTGCTTCCCTGTGGGGGGAGGAACAGCAAGAACTGTTACAGAGAAAAAATCAGGAAAGGGAACCGCTTGCGGCGTGCGCGGCGGGCAGGGTCAGGCCTGAGGCCGGGGTGGAAGCCGGGTGCGGGTGGAGATCCAGGGGCCGGGCCTGGCCGGAAGACCCGGCAGGGCTTTGCCCAGGCCTGGCGGGGCCGGCCTGCGCGGCGGAATCGGCCTGACCCGATGCCTGGGGCTTATCCGCCTGGGGCGTTTGCGTCTGGGGCGTTTGCGTCTGGGGTTCTGCCGTCTGCGGGCCTTCCGCAGCGGGGGCGTCGCGCCACGGCCAGGGGCGGCTGCTGCGGGCCAGGGGCACGGGCGTGGAGCCGGCGGGGTAGCTGGACGTGGGAAGCTCTTCGGCTTCGCGCACGCCGCGCACCTCGTGGGCGGCCACGGGCATTTCCGTGCCGCCGGGCAGCGCGTGGGGCGTCTGCCTGGTCATGAGCAGGCCCGGTTCCGGGTCCAGCAGCCCCTCCAGGTAATCGCTCACCGTGACAAAGCGCTGGCAGCCGCCGGCGCGCAGGTCGCGGATGATGCGGGGCAGATCGTCCACCGTGCGTTTGTGCGTGTCGTGAAACAAGAAAACGCCGCGCAGGGTTCCGGGCTGGTACACGGTGCCCAGGGTGGAGCGCAGGGTGGCGTAGTTGGCGGGCAGGCGCTGCCAGTCGCGGCTGTCCAGCGACCAGAGCAGCACCGTCAGGCCCTGCTCCGCGGCCACTTTTTCCGTATAGGCGTCAAAGGCCCCGTAAGGCGGGCGCAAAAAAACCGGGGCGGCCCCCAGGGAGCGCAGGATGGCGTCGGTGCGGCATATTTCCTCGGTCTTGCGCTCCGGGGAAAGCAGACGCAGGTTGGGGTGGGAGTAAGAATGGTTGCCCACCTCATGCCCTTCGGCCAGGATGCGCCGCACAATGTCCGGGTGGCGCTCCGCCTGGCTGCCCAGCAGAAAAAACGTGGCGGGAATGCCGTATTCCGCCAGCATGTCCAGCAATTGCGGCGTATTGACGGAGGGGCCGTCGTCAAAGGTGATGGCGCAGAGGTTTTCGCGCATGGGCTGGCGCATAATGACGACGCCGTCCACCACCTTGGCGGAGGCCGCCTGTGCGGTCAGCGTCAGCAGCCCGAAGCAGGCCGCCATCCCTATATATTTGCAAAGCGCTCGCATACCCGGCCTCGAAAAAAAAGCGTCGGGCGGGGGAAAACCCGCCCACGGGGCAGGTCTAGCACTCCCCACGGCGCTCCGCAAGGCGGTGCGGTGTCTTTTGGCCGCCTGCGGCGCAGATCGGCCCGAAATAACCTGAAAAATGAAGGGAATAAAACGGCAAAAAAGTTTAAATTTTTTTACTTGGCAAAATTTTCTTGACGGCAGGGGTCTTTTTGCATAGAAATCGGTCTCCGGGCGGGCAGTTAGCTCAGTTGGTAGAGCATCGCCTTCACACGGCGGGGGTCACAGGTTCAAGTCCTGTACTGCCCACCAGCCCACTACGGAGCGGTAGTTAAGACGGTTATAACGCCGGCCTGTCACGCCGGAGGCCGAGGGTTCGAGTCCCTTCCGCTCCGCCAGAAGTCAAACGCGGCACTGCGATCACATCGCGGTGCCGCGTTTTTCGTTTGTCCGCCGCCTGCTGCCATGCCGAAGGTCGGGTCTACACCAAAGACCGGGGCAGGCGCTTTCAGCGGGCCCTTTCCCGACACTTTTTGGCTCTGCCTCAAAGACCGGGGCATAGTGGTCTTTGAGGCAGAGCCGCAATCCCCGCTACCCTTGGATGCGGAACCAGCGCAGGCGCAGGGCGTTGCTGACCACAGAGACGGAGGAGAGGGCCATGGCGGTGCCGGCGATCATGGGGGAAAGCATGGGCCCGCCGAAGGCGTGCAGCAGCCCGGCGGCCACGGGCAGGCCCAGGATGTTGTAGCCGAAGGCCCAGAACAGGTTCTGGCGGATGTTGCGCATGGTGGCGCGGGAAAGGGCCAGGGCGGTGAGCACGGCTTCCATGCCGTCGCGCATCAGCACCATGTCGCCAGCTTCGGCGCTCACGTCCACGCCCGTGCCCACGGCCATGCCCACATGGGCCGCGGCCAGGGCCGGGGCGTCGTTGACGCCGTCGCCCACCATGCCCACAATATTGCCTTCCCCTTGCAGGCGGCGCACATAGTCCGCCTTTTGCGCGGGCAGCAGGCCGGCGGCCACCTCGTCCACGCCGGCCTTGGCGGCCACGGCGCGGGCCGTGCGTTCGTTGTCGCCGGTGAGCATGACCACGCGCACGCCCATGCGGCGCAGGCGGCTTACTACAGAGGCGGATTCGGGGCGCAGAGCGTCTGCCAGGGCCAGAACGGCGGCCAGGCGGGCCTCCGCCCCTGCGCCCAGAGCCAGCAGCAGGGGCGTCTGCCCGGCTTCGGCCAGGGCCGTCAGGCGGTCCAGGACGTCCTGGGGCACGCTCAGGCCGCGTTCTTCCATAAAGGCGCGGTTGCCCACGGCCACATGTTCCGCGTTCACCTGCCCGGCAATGCCCAGGCCGGGGCTGACCACAACGTCGTCCACCAAGGCGGCGGGGAGGTTACGCTCCTTGGCGGCGGCCAGAATGGCGTGGGCCAGGGGGTGTTCGGAGCGGGCTTCCAGGCTGGCGGTCAGGGTCAGCAGGGCGTTTTCGTCCTTTCCTTCCGCGCCGGGCAGCGCGTCCAGCCCCGTAAGCACGGGTTTGCCCGTGGTGAGGGTGCCGGTTTTGTCCACGGCCAGCACGCTGATGCGCCCGGCCTGCTCCAGGGCCGCGCCGTTCTTGATCAGCACGCCCAGTTGCGCGCCCCGGCCCGTGCCCACCATGATGGACATGGGTGTGGCCAGGCCCATGGCGCAGGGGCAGGCCATGACCAGCACGGCCACAAACACGGTGAGGGCAGTGGTGACGGGTTCGTTGCTCAGAATAAGCCAGGCCAGGGCCGCCAGCACGGCCAGCAGCATGACCGCGGGCACGAAGTAGAAGCTCACTTTGTCCGCCAGGCGGGCAATGGGGGCCTTGCTGCCCTGGGCTTCGCGCACCAGGCGGATGATGCGGGCCAGGCGCGTGTCGCGGCCTACGGCTTCGGCCCGCAGGGTCAGGGAGCCCTCGCCGTTAACGCTGCCCGCCACCAGCTTGTCGTCCGGGGCCACGGGCACGGGCATGGATTCGCCCGTAAGCAGGGAAACGTCCACGGCGCTGCGGCCCGTAAGCACCACGCCGTCCACGGGCACGCGCCCGCCGGGCTTGAGCAGCAGGGTGTCGCCCGCCCGCACCTGGGCCAGGGGCACCTCCCGCGGGGGCTGCGCCGCGTCGGCGGGATCCAGCAGCAGGGCCGTCTGGGGGGTAAGGCTCATGAGCGCGCCCATGGCGTCCCCGGCCTTGCGCTTGGCCGTGGCCTCAAGAAACTGCCCCAGCTCGATCATGGTAAGCAGCACGGCGCAGGATTCATAATAGAGATTCATGGCGCGGGTTACGGGCTCCGAACCGGCCAGGCCCAGCAGGGTATTGCCCAGGCTGAACAGGAAGGCCGCGCCCGTGCCCACGGCCACCAGGCTGTCCATGGCCGGGGCGCGACGCAGCAGGGCGGCGATGCCGTCCTTGTAAAAATGGCGGCCCAGCCAGACCACGGGCAGGGTCAGAAAAAACTGAACCAGCATGAAGGTGCGGGGCGCGCTGTGCGGCGCAAGCCAAGCGGGCAGGGGCAGGCCCGCCATGTGCCCCATGGAGACCGCCAGCAAAGGCACGGCAAAGCAGGCCATGGGGATGAGGCGGCGCAGCCGGGCCTGGATGTCGGCCAGGGTGCGGGCTTTGTTGGCGGCGAACTCGGCGGCGGCGTTGTCCTCGGCGGCGGGAGAGGCCGTAAAGCCCAAGGCGGCCACGCGCTCCACAAGATTTTTGCTGACGGCCTTTTCTTCGCCCGGTCTGGCCCAGACCTCCGCTTTGGCCGTGGCCAGGTTGACGCTGATTTTATCCACGCCCTCCATCCGGCCCACCACCCGCTCGATGCGGGAGGAGCAGGCCGCGCAGTGCATGCCCCCTATGTCGAAGCGCAGGGGGCAGGCCCCCGTATCCTTGCTGGCGCTCATGCTGACCTCCGGCTTGTCATTGGCTGTGGCGGCGCGTACACTGCCGTCATCTGAAAATGAAAATTGTTTCCCAAGGAGGATACGATGAAAACCCTGAAAGTCAATGGCATGCGCTGCGGGCACTGCAAGGCCTCGGTGGAGGAAGCGGCGGGCAAGATCGCCGGCGTGAAGAACCCCCAGGTGGATCTGGAGGCCAAGGAACTGCGCTTTGAGGAAAGCGCGCCCGTGGATATGGCCGCCCTGCGCGCCGCCATCACTGACATCGGCTTTGATCCGGAATAGCCGCCGTCTTGCCGTTTGCCGCCGAATATCGTAGGTATCGGCAATCACCACCGGGCTCGGCGGCCGCGTTGCCGCCGGGCCGCAACCACGGCGACGGCATGCGGCACTTTTGGCACACACGGTTGCGCGGCGCGCGCACGGCGCGCGCACGGCGCGTTCTTCCGGCAGCGGCGGCGCTGCTGGCATTTTTTTGCTGTCTGTGGGCCCGGCCCCTTGCGGCGGCCCCCGTGCCGCCGCTGGATTTTACGCTGACGCGCCTGGGCGATGCAAGCGGGCCTGTGGCGCTGGTGGTGGGCGGCATCCAGGGCGACGAGCCCGGCGGCTTTTCCGCCGCCACCTTACTGACCACCCACTACACCATCCGCAGCGGCGGCCTGTGGGTAGTGCCCAATCTCAATTTTCCCAGCATCATCAAGCGCTCGCGCGGGCTTTACGGCGATATGAACCGCAAATTCGCCCGCCTGGACGACCGCGACCCGGAATACGGCACCGTGCGCCGCATCCAGGACCTTATCCGGCACCCCAGGGTGGTCCTGGTGCTCAATCTGCACGACGGCAGCGGCTACTACCGCCCCGTCTATGAGGACAGGCTGCGCAACGCCGCGCGCTGGGGGCAGTCTGTGATCATTGATCAGGAGCGCCTGCCCGGCGTCTTCATGGGCGATCTGGCCCGGGAGGCGCAGGAGGCCGCGGCCGCGGCCAACAAGGGCCTGCTGGACCCCGCCCACCGCCTGCATGTGCACAATACCCGCACGGCCGAAGGCGACCGGGAGATGGAAAAGAGCCTTTCGTACTATGCCGTGCGTCAGGGCAAGGCGGCCTTCGGCCTGGAAGCCAGCAAGGAATTTCCCGTGGAGCTGCGCGCCTATTACCACCTGTGCATGGTGGAATCCCTGCTGCGTCAGGCCGGGGTGGCTTTTACGCGCGGCTTTGAGCTCAGCCCTGAGGGCGTGCGCGGGGCCCTGCTGGAGAATCTGGGCGTTTCTTTTGCCGACAACAGGATTTTTCTGCCCCTGGAGGACGCGCGCCCGACCATCAATTATCTTCCCCTGCCCAAGGAGGCCCAGGCCACGGCCGTGCCTTCCAAGCCCATCATGGCCGTGCTGCCCTGCGAGCGGGACGACGGCCAGTACTGCGTGCACTACGGCAACCGCATGATCACCCTTATCCGGCCCGAATGGCGGGAGGTGGACACCAGCCTCAGCGGCGTGCGCGCGCGGGTGGACGGCAAGGATGTGGACGTGCCCTTTGGCCGGGTGCTGGACGTGCGCGCGGAATTGCTGGTGCAGCCGCAGGAGGGCGTGCGCGTCAACGCCATCGGCGTGGACAGCGGCGAAAAGGACGAAAGCGGCCTGACCCTGCGGCGCAAGGATTTTCTGCCCCGCTTTTCTGTGGACCGGCAGGGGCGCATCTTTCGGGTGGAGGTTTATCGGGGCCAACGCTGCAGCGGCATGTTCCTGGTGCGCTTTGCCGCCGACGCCCCCCGGCAGGCGCGCGCGGCCCCGCTGCCCGACAGGCCTGGGCCGGAATCCGCTTTGGGCTTCTGAACCGGCGGCAGGGGCAGGGCGGGCGGCCGGGTTTCCGTTGCGGAGTCTTGGCCAGGTAACCAATTATGGCGCGAAATCCGCGCACGGTCCCGCATTGCGGGGCTTGCGGCGGGGCGCAGGCCGCGCTGGGCGCGCTGCGCGCCGTTGCGGATGCACCTTTGCAAAGGCAGTATGCTCTGCGGTCGCGGTCCGGAAGGGCCGCCACCGTTCCATCAAACCAGACAAGGTCGGGGGCGGCGTGGGAAAGGGGCCTCCTTTCCCCGAAGCTGCCTCCGCAACGCTACAAATCGCCATGAAAACTACTGTGCAGCGCATCTGCGTGGCCGGGGGCGGCAGCTGGGGCACGGCCCTGGCCCATCTGCTGGCCGTCAAAGGCCACAGCGTCACCCTCTGGCTGCGGGACGCGGCCGTGGCCCAGGCCATCAACCAGCGGCATGAAAACCCGCGCTATCTGCCTGGCCGCGCCCTCAGCCCGCGCCTGACGGCCGGAACGGATCCGGAAGCGCTGGGGGCCGACCTGGTGGTGCTGGCCGTGCCCACCCAGCAGTTGCGCGCCTGGCTCACGGAGCGGGCGGGCTTTTTCCGCCCCGGCGCGGTGCTGGTCAATGCGGCCAAGGGCCTGGAAACCGAAACCCTGTCCGCCTGCTCCGAGATCGTGGCCACCGTGCTGGCCCGGCTGGAGCCGCGTTATGCCGTGCTTTCCGGCCCTTCCTTTGCGGCCGAGGTGCTGGCGGGCCTGCCCACGGCCGTGGTGCTGGCTTCGCACCACCGGGCCCTGGGGCGGCGGCTGCGCGAAATTTTTGCCGGGCCCGCCTTCCGCTGCTATTCCAGCACGGACGTGACGGGCGTGGAGATGGGCGGGGCGCTCAAAAACGTCATGGCCATTGCCGCGGGCATCTGCGACGGCCTGGGCCTGGGGCACAACAGCCGCGCGGCCCTCATCACCCGTGGCCTGGCCGAAATGTGCCGTCTGGGCGTGGCGCGGGGCGCGCGGGCCCGCACCTTCATGGGGCTTTCCGGCCTGGGCGATCTGACCCTGACCTGCACGGGCGACCTTTCGCGCAACCGCCAGGTGGGGCTGCGCCTGGGGCGCGGCGAAGCCCTGGAGGCCATTACCGCCAGCCTGGGCATGGTGGCCGAGGGCGTTAAAACCACGGCCGCCGTGTACGCCCTGGCCCGCCGCACGGGCGTGGACGCGCCCCTGACCGCCGCCGTGCACGCCATCCTCTATGAAGGGCAGCGCCCGGCCGCCGTGCTGCGCAACCTTATGGACCGCGATCTGCGGGACGAATAGGCCGTTGCCGTTGGTCTGGCGGGTAAGGCGCTCTGCCCCGCGAGCTGCGGGAGGAGGGCGGCTGTCTGCCGGGCGTTCTGCCCTGGGGCCCTGCCTGCGGGACGAAGAAAAGCGTCTTCGGGAGGCGGCCGCGTCGGCGCATGTGCGCCCCACGGAACGCGCCAGGGGGCCGTTGCGGCAAAAAATTTGGCGGGAGGCCCCGTGCCGGGGTTCCCGCCAAAAAAATGCGCGCTGCGCCCGGCAAAAGGCCACCGGGCCGGGCGTCCGTTCGCGCGGCCGCCGAGCGTTTCAAGGATGCGCGGCCCTACTTCCAGAGACTGGAATACTTGGCGGCAATGCCGTCCGTGCGTTCCGCCAGCTTGTCCACCAGGGCGTCAATGTCCTCCGCGCCCACGGCGCCCAGGTCGCGCGCCAGCAGGTAGCCCAGATAGCCCTTGCCCTGCTTGAACACCCAGCTTACGGCATAGATCGATCCTACGGTCGGCCGGCCGGGAAACTCCGGTTTGGTGTCGAGCATAAGGTAGAGCTTGGGCACGTCTTTGTCTTCATCGTCGTTGAGGGTAAAGAGGCTGCTTTGGTTGAAGCGCTCCTTGAGCCGCATGCCCAGGCGCGCGCCGATGCTGTCCGAGCCGTCCAGGGCCACGCTCACCGTGGTCACGCGGTCCAGGCTTTTTTCCGGTTTGTCCTGCACGGGTTTGCCCGTCTGGGGCTGGGCCGCCGTTGCCGCGCCGGCCAGGGCCAGCGCGCAGATGAGGGTCAGGATGCCAAAAAGTTTTTTCATGCCGCTTTCACTCCACTGCGCTGAAGGTGCCCGGCATCCGCGCCGGGGTGGGTGCCGCACGACGCCGGGGGCGTCGCCTGAGCCGCAGTCTATATAATCTTTAGAAAAAGGCCAAGGGGGCAGAGGCGTCCGGCCTGGGCGGCGCGCTTTTCCGGCCCCTTGAGGCGCGCGCCCAATGGGGCTACACTAGCCAGCACATTTTGCAGCAAGCGAGGATAACCGCCATGCAGCGCACCCTTATTGTGGATCTGCTGAACGCCGCCGCGCCCGCGGATAACGTTGCCCTCTGCGGCTGGATCCGCACCCGCCGCGACGCCAAGGAATTTTCGTTTGTGGAGCTTAACGACGGCTCCTGCCGCGCCAACCTGCAGTGCATTGTGGACGCGGGCACGGCGGCGCAGGCGGGGCTGGGCGAGGCGGCCACGGGCGCGGCCGTGCGCGTGCGCGGCGCGTTGGTGGCTTCGCCGGGCAAAGGCCAGCGCTGGGAGGTGCGGGCAACGGCGGTGGAGGTGTTCGGTTTGGCCGATCCGGAGACTTTTCCCTTGCAGAAAAAGCGCCATTCCGATGAATTTCTGCGCACCATCGCCCATTTGCGGCCGCGCACCAACAAATACGGCGCGGCCTTCCGCATCCGGGCTGAAGCCGGCTACGCGGTGCACGAGTTTTTTCGCTCGCGCCGCTTTGCCTGGGTGCACACCCCGGTGCTCACGGGCGCGGACTGCGAAGGCGCGGGCGAGATGTTCCGCGTCACGGCGCTGGAACCGGGGCAGACGGATCTGCAGCGGGATTTTTTCGGGCGGCGCTGCAACCTGACCGTTTCCGGCCAGCTGGAGGCCGAAGCCCTGGCCATGGGCCTGGGCCGGGTTTATTCCTTTGGGCCCACCTTCCGGGCGGAAAATTCCAATACCCCGCGCCACGCCGCCGAATTTTGGATGATCGAACCGGAAATGGCCTTTGCCGATCTGGACGACCTCATGGACCTGGGCGAAGACCTTACCCGCTCTGTGGTGGAGCACGCCCTGGCCCACTGCGCCGAGGATCTGGCCCTGTTTGACAGCTTTGTGGATAAAGGCCTGCTGGCTCGGCTCAAAGGGCTTTTGGCCGCCCCCTTTGCCCGCGTGCCCTATGCCGAGGCCGTGGAGATTCTGCAGAAAAGCGGCAAGGATTTTGCCTACCCCGTGGCCTTCGGCACGGACCTGCAGACCGAACACGAGCGCTACCTGGCGGAAGAGCACTTTGGCAAGCCCGTGGCTGTGTATAATTATCCAAAAGAAATCAAGGCGTTTTATATGCGTCAGAACGACGACGGGCGCACCGTGGCCGCCGTGGATATTCTGGTGCCGCGCATTGGCGAGCTCATCGGCGGTTCGCAGCGCGAGGAGCGCCTGGACCGGCTTACGGCCCGCATTGCGGAGCTGGGGCAGCGGCCTGAAGACTACTGGTGGTACCTGGATCTGCGCCGCTTCGGCAGCGTGCCCCACGCGGGCTTCGGCCTGGGCTTTGAGCGGCTGCTCATGCTGCTCACGGGCATAAGCAACATTCGCGACGTCATCCCCTTCCCGCGCACGCCGGGGAACCTGGAGTTTTAGGGCATTTCAAAGTTGAAATGCCCTGGCGGCTGCGTGAGCAGACGCCCGCTGTGGAGGCGTAAGCGCAAGTTATTTGCGCCGTTAAGCGCCGAAACGGGCGTGTCGCAAACTTTAAGCAGGCCTGTTCTCAAAGGTAATCTGCTCTGGAGCACGCGCAACGACCAGATGGCCCTGAAAAAGATTGCGGCAAGACCGTCTTTGGCGGCCTTGCCGCTTCTTGCCGTCAGGCCGGCTGCCCGTAGGCCGTGGGCGCGAGGTGCGCCTCCTTAAAAAACTCTTCAGGCCGGAGGATAAAAATATCCTCGCAGCTTTTGTCAAAGCGCAGCAGCCCCCGGCTTTGCGCCTGGCGCAGCACCTTGTAGAGGGAAATGCGGTGCATGCCCAGAAGGTCGGCCATTTCCCGGTAGGAGATGTCCCGACGGGCCCGCAGGGGCTGCGCGCCGGGCACGATGCGCGAGGCCAGGAATTTGCAGACCCGGGTCGTCTGCGATTTCAGGCTCAGGGAAATCACCTGCTGCGAGAGCAGCGTGACCTTAAAGCTGAAGCTGTGGCAGAGGTTGAGCAGCAGTTCAGGTTTCTGCAAGCCTATTTTACGCACTTCTTCGCCCGTAAAAGAGCATATATAGCTGTCCTCAACGCATTCATGATAGTACCGGGCATCCCCCATGACTAAGGGATTGTCGTGGCCCAGCAGAATGAATGAGGGCGTTTCGTTGAAGCAGCAGCCTTCCCGCAGGTACCAGAGCGTTTTTTCGCTGCCTTCGGCGGCCAGGGCCATAAGGCGCACCCTGCCGCTGACTACAAAAAACATGTGGGGTTGGTCGTCAGCAAATTTCTGGCCTTTTTTCCACAAGCGGGGCCTGGAAGGCGCCACCGCCCGCCAGCAAATATTCTGACCCACAAGCTCGGTAAAGGACATACGCACCTCCGCGCCGTTACGGCGGAATCACCCCCAGTATATGTGAAACAAACAACAATACCAAGCCAACGGCGTCCAAAGCCCCACCCGGGGCTTCCGCCTCCCCTGAAAACACCTTAGCGCCGTCTTTTTGTGAATAATGTTGCTACCACAACATCCCCGGCAGCTTTCCCGCCCTACCATTCCCCATGCAGCATCACCGTCGCGGCGCGCAAGGCCTGCGGCGTCACCAACTGGAGGTTTTTATGGGGCATCCCACTATTTATCCCACCGGCGTCACGTTGTATAATCCGGACAAGGCCTGGAACGGCTTTACCATCCTGCAGGCTCCCGACAACGGGGCCCTGCTTCTGGGCATGAACGGTCATGAAATCCGGATGTGGAAGGACGTGCACGGCTTTCCCAACAAGATGTTCCCTGGCGGCATGCTCATGGGCAGCACCGGCACCCGCCACCCCAAGTTCGGCCTGCAGGACCAGCTGGACCTGGTGCAGATCGACTGGGACGGCAACATCGTCTGGAAATTTGACCGGGCGGAATTTATCGAGGATCCGGGCCAGGAACCGCGCTGGATGGCGCGCCAGCACCACGATTTTCAGCGCGAGGGCAGCTCCGCAGGCTACTATGCGCCCGGCTCCGAACCCAAGATCGATTCCGGCAACACCCTGGTGCTCTGCCACCGCAACACCGTGCAGCCGTACATCAGCGACAAAACCCTGGTGGACGACGTTATCTATGAAGTGAACTGGGAAGGCGACATCCTTTGGGAGTGGGCCTGCTCCGACCATGCGGAAGAGATGGGCTTTTCCGAGGAAGCCCGCAACGCCATGTGCCGCGACCCCAACTACCGCGGCGGCACCCTCATGGAAGACGCGCCCGGCGTGGGCGACTGGATGCACGTCAACTCCATGTCCACCCTCGGCCCCAACAAGTGGTTTGACGCCGGGGACGGCCGCTTTCATCCCGACAACATCATCATCGACGGCCGCGAAACCAACGTCATTCTGATTCTGGACAAAAAGACCGGCAAGGTCGTCTGGCAGCTGGGCCCCGACTACAACCGCACACCTGAGGCAAAGGGCATTGGCTGGATCATCGGCCAGCACCATGCCCACATGATCCCCCGCGGCCTGCCCGGCGAGGGCAACATCCTGGTCTTTGACAACGGCGGCTGGGCCGGCTACGGCGCGCCCAATCCCGGCGCGGCCCACGGCGTTAAAGCCGCGCAGCGCGACTACTCCCGCGTGCTGGAGATAGACCCCGTCAGCCTCAAGATCGTGTGGCAGTATACCCCGCACGAGGCGGGCTTCCTCATCCCCCTGGACGCCAGCCGCTTCTACAGCCCCTTCATCAGCTCGGCGCAGCGGCTGCCCAACGGCAATACCCTGATCTGCGAAGGTTCGGACGGCCGCGTGTTTGAAGTCACCAGCGAGCATGAGATCGTCTGGGAATACCTGTGCCCCTACAAAGGGCACATCGGCATGCCCATGAACTGGGTGTACCGCGCCTACCGCCTGCCCTACGCCTGGGTGCCGCAGGCCGAAGTCCCCGCCGAAAAGGCCATTGAACCCTTGAGCGTCAAGGACTACCGGGTGCCCGACGCGGCGCCCTTTGGTCCCTTGAGCACGGTTTCGGTCAAGGGCACCGTTGGCTACTACAGCGGCGCGGGCCATTGCGTGGCCGCCACCGAATAGTCTCGGCGTCGGCTGCCTCCTCCACAAAAGTGCCCCGTTGCTGCCGACGGGGCACTTTTGCCTGCTGCGCCAGGCCGCAAACGAGGAGAGCAGACTGCCTTTGAGAACAGGCCGTCCAAGGGTTACGATACGCTCGTTCCGGCGCTTGCCGGCGCAAATACATTGCGCTTCGCCTGCACGGCGCGCGTCTGCGCACGCAGCCGCCACGGCATTGAACGTTGAAATACCCTATTACCCGTCAAACAGAGGATCTTATGGCCACCGTTACTGAAACGTATTTGGGCAATCTGCGCGTGGAATGCGTCCACACCCTGAGCGGCACCAAACTCTGCACCACGCCCACCCCGGACCACGGCGGCGCGGGCGACAGTTTTTCTCCCACCGACCTCTGCGCGGCGGCCCTGGGTGCCTGCGCCTTGAGCGTGCTGGCCACCTATGCCGAAAACCACGGCCTGGACGTGAGCGGCACGCGGCTGGAGATCAATAAGTCCATGACTTCCGGCAGCCCCAGCCGCATAGGGCGGCTGGAGGTCACCTTCCACATGCCCGCCAGGCCGTACAGCCAGAAGGAAAAAACCGTTATGGAGCGCGCCGCCAAAACCTGCGGCGTACACCACAGCCTGCACCCGGACGTGGAGCAGGTTTTTATTTTTGACTGGCCGGATGCCGCGCCGGGCGCTGCATAAAAAAGCGGACAGGGGCCCCCTTACGCCGGGGCGGGTGGACAAAAGAGCGGCGCAGGGGCAGGGCCCCGCGCCGCTCCGGCGTCAGGTCGGGCGCCCGCTCAGAACAGGTAACGGAAGGAGAGCGAAACGCGCCAGTTGTCGCGGTACTGCGAATCTTCCACGCCGTGCCAGGTGTCACCGTCCAGGTGCAGGTTCACATAGGCGGCTTCCAGGTTGACCAGCAGATTTTCGTAGATCTTGTAGGTATTGGAGATGCTGTAATCCCAGGCATGGTCCGTGGTGGTCAGATAGGCCATGGGGCCGTCCGCGCGGCTGGGATAGCTGACCATGTTGGCCTTGCGGGGCATTTCCGCGCTGTTGGTGCCCTGAAAATAGCCCACCTTGACAGTGTGGGTAAGGTCTTTGACGAAGCTCAGGTCTTTGATGCCGATCACACCGCCCGCCAGGCCGCTGGGGTTGTGGCCCAGCACCTTCCAGGTGTTCAGGTCAAAAAAGCCGCCGCCGAAGCCCAGAGGCGTTACGGGCCAGGCCGTATTGAACTGGGGCAGGCGCTCGGAGCCGTTGTAGGGGTTGTCGTCGTCGCCACTGCCGTACCAGGCGGTGAGGCCGGGCGTGCCCCAGTCGCACTTGTAGTCCACCCGCAGGGCCGCGTACCAGCCGCGGCGGGTGAGCTCAAAGGTCCGCCCCTGGGCGGCCGTAGCGCCAAAGCCCGTGTAGTTGTGCAGCTCGCCCATATCCACCGCGCCGTAGCTGAATTCGGCGGCGATGTTGAAGGGGGCCCAGAGGTTGAGCTCGGAGGTCAGGCCGCCCCAATAGCCGTTACTCCAGGTGTTGTGGGCGCTGCGGTAGACTTTTTCAAAGGTGCTCACATAGGTGCCGCCGCTGCCCAGCACAGGCATAAGGCCGCCGCGCGGCGCATAAATGGCGGGCTCGCGCTGGGCGGTGTTGTCGTTGATGCCGCGCAGGCTGTTTTCGCCCATCAGGGCGTACATGCCCCAGGGGGTAACTTTGAGGCCGGGGGCGGTGATGGGCACGCTCAGGCCGAACACGTCCAGGTTGTCCAGATAGCCTGATTCGTCTTTGTTGTATTGGGTCAGGTTCGAGTTGTCGTTATAGGGGCGGCCCCAGAAAAAGGCGGCCTCTATCCGCGCGTCGCCCAGCTGCACCTGGGGCAGGCTCAGGTTGACCCCCGCGGTAGACTGCCCGTAGACGGCGTTCCAGCCCGTGACGTAGCCCGGCAGCAGCAGGGGCTGCATGCCCATGCGCACCTTGAGGTCGGTTTTGGGCAAGGTCCAGTCGATGTAGACATGGCGCACACCCAGGTTCTGCGTGCCGTCCGCGCCCAGGGCCGCGCCGTCCTTGGCGGAGCCCCAGTTCATGGTGCCGGTGCCCACCGTAAACATGACGCTGCCTGAAAGGTTTTCGCTGGCCACGGCGTCGATCTGGGCACGCAGGCGCTCAATGGCGCCGAAGGTGTCCTTGCCGCTGACGCCGCGCGGCAGCACGTTTGAGGTTTCAAAGCTGATGTCAAAGGCTCCCTTGACCTTAAAATCCACCGCTTCGACCGGCTGCCGGCCCGCAAGAAGCGCGCAGACCGCAACCGCAAGCGCCAGGGCATGGCGGGCGTAGTGCATGTGTCCTCCTGTGATTTTTTGAACAATCCTTCCATATCCTCCAGCCATAGCTTTTTCATGCCCGTTGCTGTTGTTGTCTGACGTTGCGGCAACAACATTTTTGAGAATTATGCAATTTTTCACATGGCGTTGGATTCTTGTAAAAAATGATTATTTTCAAGGTAATATTGTGTTTCTGTGAAAAAAGACGCAAAAAGGTTGCCGCCACAACATTGCCGGGTCCGCTGCTGGCCTAGGTGAATAGGTGTATGCCTTGTGCATACGCTCTCTTTCACAACCGACCACAGCCCGCTGCCAAGGGCGCATATTCAGGAGGGGTCATGCAGGACGCACCACGCATCAGCAACAACTACTTTGATGGGCTCAAGGTCAGCGGGCGTCATAAGGTAGTGTTTTTCATCATCATGATCGCCTACTTCTGCGAGCAGATGGACAACTGGAATTTCGGCTTCATCGCCCCGGCGCTGATGCACAACTGGGGCCTGACCATGAAGGACCTGGGGCACGTTACCTTCTGGTACTTTGTGGCCATGACCTGCGGCGGTCTGGTGGGGGGCGTCATTTCGGACGTCATCGGCCGCCGCAAGACCTTTCTTATTGCCATCACGTTGTTTTCCACCGCGTCCATCATCAACGGTCTGACCAACAGTTTTCCCGTGTTTGTGGCCTCCCGCGCGCTGACGGGCTTTGGCGTGTTCTGCCTTATGGTGTGTTCGCAGGCTTATATTGCGGAGATGGCCCCGGCGGAAAGCCGCGGCAAATGGC
Source organism: Desulfovibrio legallii (assembly GCF_900102485.1). Lineage (NCBI taxonomy): Bacteria > Pseudomonadati > Thermodesulfobacteriota > Desulfovibrionia > Desulfovibrionales > Desulfovibrionaceae > Desulfovibrio > Desulfovibrio legallii. Next base: position 41,198 of record NZ_FNBX01000013.1, read on the forward strand.
AGAACACGGTGGCGGCCGTGGGCTTTTGCGCCGTGCCGGTCATTGGCATGCTCTGCCGGGCCGTTATCCCCCTGCACGAGGAGGCCTGGCGGTATATCTTTTATATGGGCGGGTTCGGCTACCTGGCGCTGATCATTGCCTGGAAGTACCTGGACGAATCGCCCCGCTGGCTGGTGGCGCGCGGCCGGGTGGCCGAGGCCGAGGCCATTATGCTCGACATCACCCACCAGAACATCGATCTTTCGGCGGTAGCGGCCAAGCAGCCGCCCCGCAAGGCTCCGCTCAAGGAAGTGCTGCTGAGCATGTGCAGCAAAAAGTACCTCAAGCGCACCATCGTTATTTTTTTGCTGGTCATCCTCACCAATCCGGCCACCTTCCTGGTCACCAACTGGACGGCCACCCTGCTCAAGGCCCACGGCTTCAGCCTGGAGGACTGCCTCATGGCCACCACGCTCATTTCCATCGGCGTGCCCCTTGGCTGCTATGTTTCGGGCTTGTTTTCCGATATGGGGGGGCGCAAAATCCCCATCGTCTGCATGCTGGTGTTCATGGCCGTGCTGGCCCCCATCTTCGGCAATGTCAGCGGCTACTGGCTGGTGGTGGTCATCGGCGGGCTGCTCACGGCCGGCGTTATGGGCATGGGCTTCACGGTGTTTTCGTACACGGCGGAGTCTTACCCCACCATGTCGCGCAATACGGCCACCGGCTTCCACGCCGCTTCCGGCCGCCTGGCCGTGGCCTTTTCCCAGCCCTTGATTCCTGTTGTCTACGCAGCATACAGCTTTGACGGCGTGTTTTATATATTCACCGCGCTCTGCGTCGCCGCGGCGCTCATTCTGGGCATCTGGGGCGCGCGCACGGGCGGCAAGTCGCTGGAGGACATCGCCTGAGCCTTTGGCAGCATTCCGCCCCCCACCTTTTCCGTACGAGGTTTGTATGAGCATCACACTGTATACTGCACCGGAGTGCATCCGCTGCAAAATCGTCAAAGCCTTCCTGGCCGAACGCGACATCCCTTACGCCACGGTGGACTTCAAGGCGGACGCCCCGGTCTTCAACGCCTTTTACCGCGCCAATCGCAAGGCCATTTACCGCAACCCCGAAGGCGTGGAGTTCCCTTTGTTTGACGACGGCCAGGTCATCAAACAGGGTTCCGGCGAAATCATCGCTTACCTGCTCTCCGGCCATGTGCTGGAAGCCTGCGTCACCAGGAGCGACCTGCTCCACGGCAAGATCGGCGGCATCTATCCCTCGCAGTGCCCCGATGGCCAGGAGGAGAACCTCTGCATTCTGGTGGACCGCCTGGCCGCGGGCGGCCTGGAGGTCTGGCTGCAGGCGGACGGCCGCAAGCCTGCGCTGCTGGAACGCCTGCTGGCGATCAAAGGCGTGAAGGCCGTGCTCAACGTGGCGGGCGGCCCGGCCGCCGCGGCCGCGGTGTACGGCGGCGCGCCCGACGCGGCCTCCCTGGCCGCCAGCATCAAGCTGGTGCAGGATATCCCCGGCGGGGGCGTGCGCTTCCTGGCGCGGCCCCTGCCGGGGGCGGACGGGCAGTGGGCCTGGCCTGGACGCGAAGACGCCAGAGACGCGGCCAAAATGGTGGCCGAAGCCTGCGGGCAGCCCACCTTGCCCTACCGCATTGAGGCGCTGCCGCCCGATACGGCCGTGGACCTGCACGGCCTGGATCCCTTGCCGGAGCAGAACCTGCTGATGTACCGTTCCGCTGCCCGGCAGTTTTTGTTCAAGGCCGAAATCGGCAAATAGGGCTCTTCGCGCGGACGACACGGTTTTGCCGCGCCGTCCGCGCGGCGGCCCGACCAAGATAACATCCGGCGTCGGCAGGCGTCGGTTCGGGAGGAATATCCGTGCAGACTTTTGACGTTCTTATTCTGGGCGGCGGCCCCGGCGGCACGTCGGCGGCCCGCCTGCTGGCCAAAGGCGGCAAAAAGGTGGCCCTGGCGGAAGACACGCACTGGGGCGGCACCTGCCTCAACTGCGGCTGCATTCCCACCAAGCTCCTGCTGGGGGCCGTGGCGCCGGCCGCCCTGCTGGCTGCGCAGCAGCGCCTGCGGGTGGCCAAGGGCGAAATTACTGTGGATTATGCCGCCCTGCAGACCCGTGTGGGCCGCTTCACCAAAGGCAGCAGCCAGGCCCTGGCCAAGGAGCTGACCGGCCTGGGCGTGACCCTGGCGGAAGGCCGCGGCGTGTGCGTCGGCACGGCGGAGGGCCTGCACCGGGCGCGCGTGGAGGGCAAGGACGGCGTTACGGAACTGACGGCCGCGCAGGTGATCCTGGCCTGCGGCACGTCTTCCGCTGCCTTCCCCGGCCTGACCCCGGACAACGACTGCGTGCTGGACAGCACGGCGCTGCTGCGCATTGCGGCCGTGCCGGAGAGCCTGATCATCGTGGGCGCGGGGGCCATCGGCCTGGAGATGGGCGACTTTTTCCGCGCCATGGGCAGCAAGGTGACCATTGTGGAGGCCGCCCCCCACATCGCGCCGCTGGAAGATGCGGATATTGCCAAAGAAATGCTCCGCGCTCTGACCAAGGGCGGCGTCGTCTGCCTGGAAGGCGCGCGCGCCAAGGAGCTGCGCACCGTGGACGGCCAGGCCCGCCTGACCCTGGAGGACGGCCGGGAAATCACGGCCGCCAAGGCCCTGGTAGCTGTGGGCCGCACGCCCAATACCCGTGGCCTGGGGGCGGAAAGCCTGGGCTGCGCCCTGAACCGCCGCGGCTATGTGACCGTGGACGCACACCTGGAGGCGGCCCCCGGCGTCTACGCCGTGGGCGACGTCAACGGTCTGACCCTGCTGGCCCACGCGGCGGAGCACCAGGCGGGCTATGTGGCCCGGCGCATTCTGGGGGGGGAGCCCGGCGCATACGCGCCGGGGGCTGTGCCTTCCTGCGTTTACGGCAGCACGGAAATCATGCGCGTGGGCCCCACGGCCGGGGAGCTGCTCCGGGCGGGACGGGCTGTGAGCGTTTCGCAGGCCCCCCTGACCATGAACCCCATAGCCCAGGCCAGCGGCCACACGGCCGGTTTCGTCAAGGTGGTCTGGGAGGGCGAGCGCCCGGTGGGCATGGCGGCTGTGGGCGGCGGCGTTTCACACCTGGTGAGCGTGGCCGGGCTGCTGCTGGCCGGGGAATATACGCCCGAAAAGCTGCACAGCGTCATGATCGCGCACCCCACGCTGGACGAAATCCTGCCCCTGGCCCTGAACGCGCCCCGCGCCGTCCCCCAATAAGGAGTTCTCCATGAATTTTCCAGAGGATAGACAGTACCACGCCGGGCACCTTTGGGCGCAGCAGCGCCCGGACGGCGTCTGGCGCATCGGCGTCACCGATTTTGCCCAGGATCAGCTGGGCGGCGTCATCTTTGTGGACCTGCCGGAAGTGGGGGCTGCCTTTGCCCAGGGCGAATCCTGCGCCTCCATTGAATCGGTCAAGGTGACGAGCGACGCGCTCATGCCCGTCTCCGGCGAGGTCACGGCCGTCAATGCCGCCCTGGCCGACGCGCCGGAACTCTGCAATGACGATCCCTACGGGGAGGGCTGGTTTGTGGAGGTGCGCCGCACGGCTCCGGACGAGGACGGCGCGCTTACGGCGGCGGCCTACGCAGCCCTGGTGCAGCATTGATTTTTTAGCGCTTTATCCTTATCTTAGGCGGCTTTCGGGCCGCCTTTTTTTTGGCTTCCGGCGGCCTGCAATTTTGGCCTGTAACTTGCATATTTTATCGCGTCGTCAGACAAACGGCACAATCGACACCGCAAGACGTGTGCGGCAAAGGAATACGACATGCAGGTCAAGACATTTACCGGAGCCACAGCGCAGGAACTGCTTGCCAGAATCAAGGCCGAAATGGGGCCGGACGCCGTTATTCTGGGCAGCCGCACCTTCCGCAAGAACGGGGCCGTCTGCCACGAGATCACCGCCGGGCTGGAGCGCCCGGAAGCCGCGGCCCAGCCCGCGGCCGCGGGCTGGAACGAATGGCGCAAAGACTGGCAGCACGTCAAAGAGCAGCTTTTTGCGCTTATGAAGCCCGCCATGCGTCTGGACCGCCTTACCCCCCGGCAGCGGGTGGCCCTGGAGTATCTGCAGCGCGAGGGCGTTTCCGACGCTGTGGCCGTGGATCTTTACCAGCGGCTGGCCGACGCGCCTGGCGCTTCGGTGCTGGAGTGCCTCTGCCGCATGGTGCCGGTGCGGCCCTGGGGCAGGGAGCAATGGCCCCAGCGCCTGCACCTGCTCACGGGCCCTTACGGCGCGGGCAAAACCTCCACAGCCCTGCGCCTGGCCCTGCACTGGCGGCGGCAGGAGCCGGAGGCGCGCATCGCCTTTATCAACGCGGATTGCCTGCGCGGCAACGGCCGCCTGGTGCTGCGCCACTGGGCCGAGCTTTCGGGCTTTGCCTATATGGAAGCGCCGGACAAGGCCGCCATGGAGCAGGCCCTGGCCGCCTGCGCCGGGGCGAGCGCCGTGTTTGTGGATGCGCCCGGCCTGGACCGCAAAGATACGCTGGCCGCCTGGAGCGAGCGCATGGGCCTGGACCTTGGCGACGCGGCCACCCATCTGGTGCTTTCCCCTTTTTACGACGAAATGCAGGTCCGCGCCCTGCTGCAGCGCTACCGCCACGACGGGCCGGGATCCCTGGTCTGGACCAAGTTGGACGAAGCCGTTAGCTTTGGTACTATGGTCAACGTGGCCTGCGCCGCAGGACTGCCGGTTTCGGCCCTTTCTTTCGGCGCTGAGCTGCAGCAGAGCCTTGCCCCGGCCACGGAGCCGCTGGTCTGGCGCCTGATTTTCAAACGGCAGTTGCCCGGCCAGGCGGCCTGAGCCCTGGCTGAAACATACGGAGCACTCAGATGAGCGGCACTTTCCCCCTGGTTTTTTCCGTCACCTCCGGCAAGGGGGGCGTGGGCAAAACCAATATTTCGGTCAATCTGGCCATCTGCCTTGCGCAACTGGGCAAGCGGGTGGTGCTCATCGACGCGGACCTGGGTCTGGCCAACGTGGACGTGGTGCTGGGGCTGACGCCGCAGAAAAATCTTTTCCACCTTTTTCACGAGGGCGCTTCCATCCAGGAAATCCTTTTTCCCACGCCCTACGGCTTTTCCATCCTGCCGGCCTCATCGGGCATGAGCGAAATGCTCACCCTTTCCACCGGGCAGAAGCTGGAGCTGCTGGAGGCCGTGGACGAGCTGGAGGACGACCTGGACTTCCTCATTGTGGACACGGGCGCGGGCATCAACGACAATGTGCTCTATTTCAACATGGCCGCGCAGGAGCGCTTGGTGGTGCTTACGCCGGAGCCCACCTCCCTCACGGACGCCTACGCCCTCATCAAGGTGCTCAAGACCAACCATGGGGTGGAGCGGTTTGAGGTCTGCGTCAATATGGCGCCGGACGCCAAAACGGCGCGGGAAATGTTTGTGCGCCTGCACCAGGCCTGCGACCACTTTCTGAGCGGGGTTTCTCTGGAGCTGGCGGGCGTGATCCCGCGCGACACGGCCGTGCGCAAAGCTGTGGTGCAGCAATTGCCCTTCTGCGTGAGCGATCCGCAGAGCCCAGCCTCCCGCGGCGTGCTGGAGATGGCCAAAACCATCACCACCTGGGAAGTGCCGGAAAACCTGGACGGCAACATCAAATTTTTCTGGAAAAAACTTTTATTCCGCTAGGCATTGCGCCTGTGCGGCAGAACGCGACGTCGCGCCCGGGCGGGCCGGAAGCGGCGGCGCACAACCGGCGCGGCACGGGCCTGCGCCACTGTGCGGGAAGAGGCGGCAACTGAGGGAACGGCCATGAAAACCGCCACAGCGCGGACGCAACCCTGGGAGGCGCTGGAAAGCGGCGCTACCGCCTGGGAACACTTTTCGCCGCCGGAGCAGGAAGCGGTGGTGCGGCACTACGCCCCCAAAATCCGCTTTCTGGCTCTGCGCCTCAAGGCCAAGCTCCCGCGCAGTGTAGAGCTGGGCGAGCTTATCAGCTCCGGCACGCTGGGGCTCATGGAGGCGCTGGGCAAGTTCCGGCCGCAGCTCGGCATCCGCTTTGAAACCTATGCGGAAAGCCGCATCCGCGGGGCCATGCTGGACGAGCTGCGCCGGCTGGACTGGTTTCCCCGTTCGCTGCGGCAGCGGGTGCGCGTCCTGGACGAAGCCATGCGGCAGGTGGAAAACGTGGAGGGACGCCCCGCCACGGAGGAAGACCTGCAACGCCTCACCGGCCTGGAGCTGCACGAGGTGCGGCAAGGGCTGGAGGCGCTGCAGAATCAGCTCTGGGTTTCGCTGGACGCCATCCAGGATACCCTTGCGGGCGACGGACAGCGGAGCGACGGCGAACCCTACCGCAATACGGCCATGCGGGAACTGGTGGAGCGCGTTGCGCCGCTTATCGACACCTTGACGCCAAGAGAAAAGTTGGTACTCTCGCTTTACTATACGGACGAGTTGAATATGCGCGAAACCGCCGAAGTGCTGGGCATCACCGAAGGGCGCGTTTCCCAGCTCCATTCGCAGGCTTTGAACCGTCTGCGGAGGGAATTCGTCAGCCGCTACGGGGAAGGGCCGGAAATCTAATATAACAACGGTCCTTGGGGGACCAGTGGCGGAAGGAGTTTCTCATGCCTTACGATCCCAATATGCGCGTTCTTGTGGTTGACGACTTTTCCACCATGCGCCGCATCGTTCGCAACATTCTGCGCCAGATCGGCTTTCAGAACGTGGTGGAGGCCGACGACGGCACCTCCGCGTGGGATGTGCTCAACAGGGAAAGGATCGACTTCATCGTTTCCGACTGGAATATGCCCCAGATGACCGGCATAGAGCTGCTGCGCAAGGTCCGCGCCAGCGAGCAGTTCGCGCATATCCCCTTTCTCATGGTCACGGCGGAGGCGCAGCAGGAGAACATCATCGAGGCCGTGCAGGCCAAGGTCTCCAATTACATCGTCAAGCCGTTCACTGCCGACACCATGAAGCAGAAGATCGACAAAATTTTTGCCTGATCGCCGCGCGCGCAGCGCTAAGGCAGCCGTGCGGCCTTACGCCCGGCGCGCGGCCCATGCGGCGTTCGGGCTCCGGGCTTTGGCGCGCGGCGGCAGCGGCGCAGGGTTCGGGAGGAACGCGTGGCTGAAAAAACTGCCCTGAAAACCGATCCGGATACGGACGCCCTGCGCATGGACCTGGGGCCGGACCCGGCCCGCCGCAAGGTGGAGCTGGACCTGGACGACGCGCCCTTCCTTAAGTCGGAAGCCGCCACACCGGCCGTGGCCGAGGGCGCGCCCACGCCCGCCGTGCCGGAAGAGGGCAAACCCGTCGCCAAAAAGCGGCTCTGGCGTCTTGTTGCCGCCGTGGGGCTGCTGGTTTTTGTGGGCGCGGGCAGTGCCGTCTGGTGGTTTTTGCTGCGCACCCCGCCCCCGCCGCCCCCGCCCGCCGTCAAGCCCGAAGTGGTGGTGGTGCCCCAGGCCCCTGCCGCCCAGCCGCCGCAGGAGCAGGTCAAGGAGCTGGCGCCCTTTGTGGTGCCGCGCGCCGTGGGCGGCGACGCCGCCTTCCTTATCTGCAAGTTCTCCGTGGTTTACAAAAATCCCGTCCTGGGCGCGGAAATGGACCGGAAAATGGTTTCCCTGCGCGACGCCCTGTACTTCTACCTGGGCAGTAAAACCGACGTCTTTCTGCTGGACGCGGGCAATGCCGCCGTCATCAAGCACGACCTGACCGAAGTGCTCAACGATTACCTGACCCAGGGGCAGGTTACGGATATTTTGCTGGAAAGCTACCTGAATTCATAAGCCCTTGCCGCGGCCGCACGCGGACCGGCGGCAGGGCGGGAGGCCGGCATGAGCGTTGACGCTACTGTGGCCGTGCTGTATGCCCAAACCGGTCTGGCCACTTCCATGGCCAATGCCGCGGCGGTGGCCCCGCAGGCTTCCGCCGCCATGGCGCGCGTCCTGGCTGCTGAAATGGCCCGGCAGGAACAGCGCCAGGTCAGCAAGAGCGAACCCGGCGGCAAAACCTCGCTGGAGGCAGACGGCCACGCGGCCGGCGGCGAGGCCCGCTTTGCCACCCGCCGGCGGGCCAGAACCGCGTCGGAAGAAGAAGCCGAGGCGGCCCCCGTTTCGCCTCTGGTGGGCAATCTGTTGAATATCAAAGTATGAACGCAACCCTGCTGTTTGTCCTTTTGGGCGTTTTTTCCCTGCTGGAGCTGGCCATTCTGGGCGGCGTGCTGTTTTTTTATCTGCGCCTGCGCCGCTCGGAAGCGCTTGTCAACGCCCTGCAGGGCAATCAGCAGAGCCTGCTGCAGCGCATTGAGATGAACGCCCGCCTGGAGCGCGAAATTGTGGGCACTTTTGCCCAGCGGCAGGCCGAGCTGCGCGACCTGGACGCCAAGCTCGAAGCCCGCGCTCAGGATCTGCGCCGCCTGCTGGAACAGGCCGAAGGCATCAGCCGCTCCCCCCGTTTTTTGCGCGAGATCATCCTCAACGGCCGCAAAAAAGGGCTTTCCCCGCGGCAGATCGCCAAAAACGCCGGGCTGAGCCTGGACGAGGTGGAGCTTATCCTGGCCCAGGAGGCAGCAACGGTCTGACGACCGCTTGTTTTGCCGTGCAAAAGCGGCGCGGACGGAGAGCCTCCGTCCGCGCCGCTTTTTGTTTTTTTATGCCGGACGCGCGCCGTCGCGGGCTTTTACCACTCTTCGTCAGGCGGCAGCTCCGGCGGCACGGCCACCACAGCGGTGTGGATGCGCCGCCGCTTGGGGGCGTCTGGCGCGGGGGCGGCAGGCTCCCGCCGCAGAACAGGCTCCGGCAGGCTGTTGTACAGCATCCAGAAGGCCGGGTAGAGCCCGGTCATGACGCCAGGGTTGCCCAGCTTGCGGTGGGGCCGGGCGCAGGCGGCCAGGGCCAGCCCCATAGCCCAGACCGGGCTGGGGGCGTTCCAGGGGGTTTCCGGGCTGCCTTGTTCTTTTTTGCACAAAAGGCCGTCTTCGCCCAAGGCGCAGCCCACGGCGTGCAGAAAACTTTCCGCTTCGGCAGGGGCCACTTCCGGGGGCAGCGCGGGCAGGCGCACAGGCTCGCCGCGCAAAGCCGCGCAGGCGGCCAGGGCCAGGGGCAGGGCGGCCCAGTCGGCCGGGAAGTGGGCCGGCAGCTCCGGCAGCGGAAAGCGCTGCAGCGGGGTTGCGCTTTTGGCAAGAATTTCGCCTTGTTCTTTGCGGGTATCCTGGCGCAGGTCCAGGCCGAGGTCTTGCAGCAGTTCCCAACCGGCCAGGGCCGCGGGCCAGCGCGGCCAGAGGCCCGTAAGGCGGGCGCTGCCGCCCTGCACCAGGGGCAGCGCCAGCAAAAATACGGCCAGTTCCGGCTCCAGGGGCAGCACCGGGGCCTCGGGCAGGGCCAGGGGGCCTGGGGTCACGCGCACCTTCCCGCCGTCCGCCTGCACCTGGGCTCCGGCGGCGCGCAGCACGGGCAGCACGCGGGCCAGGGCCGTATCCCGATCCGGGTGGGCGGCAAGGTCCACGCTTAGGGCGCGCTCATAGCCGGGCGCGGCCAGCAGCAGGGCTTCGGCCAGCTCCACAGGCGCATCGGCGGGCAGGGTGAAGGCGTCCGGCAAAATGCCGGAGCACTCCAGCCGCACGGGCAGGCCGACGCTTTTGGGCACGGCGTGCACCAGCCGCGCGCCCAGAGCGGGCAGGGCGTGGCGCAGGGCCGTGAAGTCGGCCAGCTTCAGGCCTGGGCCGCCCGTGATTTTGACCCGCGAGGGCCGCCCCAGATAGTGCCCCAGCAGGAGGAAAAAATTCCAGGCGCTGTCGCCCGCGTGCAGCACTTTGTCCGGCGCGCCCAGGGGGGGCGCTTGTCGGGCCAGCACGCCGTCGTCGGTGCGGGTCAGCGCCGCTCCGGCCTGGACGAACATCTGCACGCAGTCCGCGATGGGGTCGTTCATCAGGCAGGGGGTCAGACGCAAGGGGCGGCCCGTGGCGGCCGCCAGGTAGAGCCAGGCCCGGGTGACGCGGCAGGCCAGGGGCGCGGTCATCTCCAGGCGCACGGGGCGGGCGGGCGGGGCCAGGTTGAAGGCCGTGCGGGGCGGTTCCGGGCGCAGCTCGGCGTCCGCTTCCCTGGCGTCCGGGGCCACGGGCCGGGGTTGGAAAACGACCTCCTGCATAAGGGCGAAAAAGTGGCCGGTAAGCCGGGGGTCGCGGCTCACGCGGGCCGCGGCGGCCTCCCACGATTCGCGCAGGAACTTTTCCTCCGCGGGCTCCAGGCGGGGCTTATCCCCTCGCATGCGCGCAAGCAGGTTGTGGCGGCGCAGCAGAAGGCGCAGGATGTCGCGGTCAAGGTCGCTGACCACTTCGCGCAGGGGGCGGCGGGGCCGCGCTTCGCGCTGGTCGCGGTGCTGGCGCGGCGCGCGCGGTTCACGCGGTTCATGAGAGTGCTCGGTCATATGTCGTTGTCCAAAGGATGAAGTGGGGTGGACGCCGCACGCAGAGGCCCGCGTCGGCTTTCGGCCGCGGCGCACCCAGTAAAAAATCGGGGCGTGAGGGCTTCCCTTGTCTGTGCAAGCGTGTTAGCCTGAATCGACTTCTCTGGCAAGGGCGGAAGGCCTGTGCGGCCCGCAGGGGCGGCCGCGCCCTGGCGGTTTTGCGCAACCCTGCGCAGTTGCGGCGCTTTTCGGCGGCTTTTGTGCCGCGGCGGTGACAGTGCGGCGGCAAGACTATTAAATTTTTTTTCACAAGATTTATAATATGTTGTTTTAAAAGCATTTTTTTAGACGGGTAGGAGAAGTTTCCACGAATTTTTCCCAGGGGGTCTTGACGTGAATGCCAGGGGCTTGTTACTAATTGCGCAAGCCATACGCCCTACCTTCGTTGCGGAGGCGCTCGGCTGACCCCCGGCGTGACGGATTTGCTTTGCGCCTCGCCGAACCCGGCGGGTTTTCTGTAACACTTTTACGAGTTGGAGGACACATATGCCGACGTTTGTCGATCCGTCCAAATGCGACGGCTGCAAGGGTGGCGAAAAGACGGCCTGCATGTACATTTGCCCCAACGACCTCATGATCCTCGACCCTGAGGAAATGAAGGCCTACAACCAGGAACCGGACGCCTGCTGGGAATGCTATTCCTGCGTTAAAATCTGCCCGCAGGGCGCCATCACGGCCCGCCCCTACGCGGACTTCGCGCCCATGGGCGGCACCTGTATCCCCATGCGTTCGGCCGACTCCATCATGTGGACGGTCAAGTTCCGCAACGGCAACGTGAAGCGCTTCAAGTTCCCCATTCGCACCACGCCTGAAGGCTCTATCAAGCCTTACGACGGCCGCCCCGAAGGCGCCAATCTGGAAGACGAGCTGCTGTTCACCGAGACCGCTCTGGCCGCTCCCAAGGAAGCCATGGGCAAGAAGTTCGATGTGGCGGAAGCCGATAAGGTCTTTACCTGCAAAGAACACGGCCGCTAGGCTTTTGCAACAGCAAGTGCGATAAGGAGAAATCACTATGCCTATGATTCCCGTGAAGGAAGTGAACAAGGGCGTTGCCATTGCCGAACCCGAAGTCAAAGAACATGCGGTTGACCTGCTCATCGTGGGCGGCGGCATGGGCGCTTGCGGCACGGCCTATGAGGCCGTGCGCTGGGGCGACAAACATGGCCTGAAGATCATGCTCTGCGACAAAGCCGCGCTGGAGCGCTCCGGCGCTGTGGCCCAGGGCCTTTCGGCCATCAACACCTACCTGGGCGAAAACTCCGCCGACGACTATGTGCGCATGGTCCGCACCGACCTCATGGGCCTGGTGCGCGAAGACCTCATCTTTGACGTGGGCCGTCATGTGGACGACTCCGTGCATCTGTTTGAAGACTGGGGCCTGCCCTGCTGGATCAAGAGCGACGACGGCCACAACATGAACGGCGCTGACGCCAAGGCCGCCGGCAAGTCCCTGCGCAAGGGCGACAAGCCCGTGCGTTCCGGCCGCTGGCAGATCATGATCAACGGCGAGTCCTACAAGTGCATCGTGGCCGAAGCGGCCAAGAACGCCCTGGGCGAGGACCGCATGATGGAGCGCATCTTCATCGTGAAGCTGCTGCTCGACAAAAACACCCCCAACCGGGTGGCCGGCGCCGTGGGCTTTAACCTGCGCGCCAACGAAGTGCACATCTTTAAAGCCAACGCCATCATGGTGGCCGCCGGCGGCGCGGTGAACGTGTACCGCCCCCGCTCCACCGGCGAAGGCATGGGCCGCGCCTGGTACCCCGTGTGGAACGCCGGCTCCACCTACACCCTGTGTGCGCAGGTGGGCGCCGAAATGACCATGATGGAAAACCGCTTCGTGCCCGCCCGCTTCAAGGACGGTTACGGCCCCGTGGGCGCGTGGTTCCTGCTCTTCAAGGCCAAGGCCACCAACTCCAAGGGCGAGGACTACTGCGCCACCAACAAGGCCATGCTTAAGCCCTACGAGGACCGCGGCTACGCCAAGGGCAACGTTATCCCCACCTGCCTGCGCAACCACATGATGCTGCGTGAAATGCGCGAAGGTCGCGGCCCCATCTACATGGACACCAAGACCGCCCTGCTCAACACCTTCGCCAGCCTGAGCGAAGAGCAGCAGAAGCATCTGGAATCCGAAGCCTGGGAAGACTTCCTTGACATGTGCGTGGGCCAGGCCAACCTGTGGGCCGCCACCAACACCGCGCCTGAAGAACGCGGCTCCGAAATCATGCCCACCGAGCCTTACCTGCTGGGTTCCCACTCCGGCTGCTGCGGCATCTGGGCCTCCGGCCCGGACGAAGCCTGGGTGCCGGAAGACTACAAAGTCAAAGCCAGCAACGGCAAGGTCTACAACCGCATGACCACCGTGGAAGGCCTCTTCACCTGCGCCGACGGCGTGGGCGCTTCCGGCCACAAGTTCTCCTCCGGCTCGCACGCCGAAGGCCGCATCGCCGGCAAGCAGATGGTGCGCTGGTGCCTGGATCACAAGGACTTCAAGCCTGAGTTCAAGGAATCGGCCGACGAGCTCAAGAAGCTCATCTACCGTCCTTACTACAACTACATGGAAGGCAAGGCCGCTTCCACCGACCCCGTGGTGAACCCCAACTACATCACGCCTAAGAACTTCATGATGCGCCTCGTCAAGTGCACCGATGAATACGGCGGCGGCGTGGGCACCTACTACACCACCTCCAAGGCCCTGCTGGACACCGGCTTCTGTCTGCTTGACATGATGGAAGAGGACTCCGAAAAGCTGGCCGCCCGCGACCTGCACGAGCTGCTGCGCTGCTGGGAAAACTACCACCGCCTCTGGACCGTGCGCCTGCACATGCAGCACATTGCCTTCCGTGAGGAATCCCGGTACCCCGGCTTCTACTATCGTGCGGACTTCATGGGCCTTGACGACAGCAAGTGGAAGTGCTTCGTTAACTCCAAGTACGATCCCGCCACCGGCGAGACCAAGATCTTCAAGAAGCCCTACTACCAGATCATCCCTGACTAGTCGGGCGGCACTGGAACGACACTGGGGCGGCCGCAAGGCCGCCCCAGACTGCTGACGGGTCGGCGCATCGCGTGCCGCCGGCCCGCGCCGCCGGGCGGTCGCAAGACCGCCCCTTTTCTCGGCGCAGCGGGGCCTCACGGGCGGCGTTTCCACTTTCCGCGGCGGGAGGCCGTACCCTTCTTCAGCCGCTATGCAACAACGCAGGAGGATATCCAGGATGTCCAATGCCATTCTCGTCGTGGGCGGCGGCTTTGCGGGCCTCACAGCCGCCATTGAAGCGGCGGAACTGGGGCACGACGTCTTCATCGTCGAAAAGTCGCCCTGGCTGGGCGGCCGCGTGGCTCAGCTCAACAAGTATTTTCCCAAACTCTGTCCCCCCTCCTGCGGGCTGGAAATTCAATTCCAGCGCATCAGGAAAAATCCGCGCGTCAAATTTTTCACCCAGGCCCAGGTGGTGGGCTTCATGGGCGTTAAGGGCGATTACAAGGTCAAGGTGCGCATTGAGCCGCGCCACACCGCGCCCCACAACGTAGACTTCAGCCTGCTGGCCTCCAGCCTGGAGGGCCAGGCCCCCAGCGAATTCGACCTGGGCCTCGGCAAGCGCAAGGCCCTGTACAAGGCCATGCCCTTCGCCTTCCCCGCCCGCTACACTCTGGATATGCGCACCCTTTCCAAGGCCGACACGGCCCGGGTGGCGGGTGCCAAATTCCTGGATCTGACCGAAAAGCCCCACGAGGTGGAGCTCAACGTGGGCGCTGTAGTGGTGGCCACGGGCTGGAAGCCCTATGACGTGACCCGCCTGAGCAACCTGGGCGCGGGCAAGGTCAAGAACTGCATTTCCAACATGCAGATGGAGCGGCTGGCCTCGCCCTTCGGGCCCACGGGCGGCCGCATGGTGCGCCCCACAGACGGGCGGCAGCCTCTGCAGGTGGCCTTTGTGCAGTGCGCGGGCTCCCGTGATCAGAATCACCTCAACTACTGCTCCTACATCTGCTGTATGGCCACGCTCAAGCAGTGTCTGTACCTCTCGGAGCAGAGCCCCCAGACGCAGATCACCGTCTACTACATCGACCTGCGCGCCCCCGGACGCTACACAAAGGTGCTGGAGAAGGTCCAGGCCCTGCCCAACGTGCATTTTGTCAAGGGCAAGGTGGCGGACGTGGTCCAGGCCCCCGGCGACGCGGTGCGGCTGACGGCGGAGGACGCCGTGCGCGGCGAAAAGATGACGCTGGACTACGATATGGTGGTGCTGGCCACGGGCATGCAGCCCTCGCTGGCCGGCGAGGACGCGCCCCTGCCCTTGCCTCTGGATGAAGACGGCTTTATTGCGGGCGGCGAAGAGGCCGGCATTTTCGCCGCCGGTTGCGCGCGCATGCCCCTGGATGTGATGCGCTCCGCGCAGTCCGGCACAGCCGCCGCCTTGAAGGCGGTGCAAACGGTGAAAGGGAGGTAGGCGGCATGGCCGGTAAAATTGGCGTCTATTTTGACCAGCAGAACATCGGCGGCGGGCTGGACGTGCCCGCCCTGGCCGCGCAGACGGGCGAAAAGTGGGGTGACCTCACGCCTGTGGTCAAGGTTGTTCCTGTGCTGGCCGAGGCCGTGGAAGAAATCAGGGCCGACATCGAGGCCCAGGGCCTGGACGGCGTGCTGCTCTGCGGCGCTTCGCCCCGGGTGGATGCGGATCTCTACCGCCTGCCCGTGCAGGTGGAGCATGTGAACCTGCGCGAACAGTGCGTGCTGTCCTATAAAAACCCGGACAAAAGCCCGGTGGACCTGAGCCAGGGCGCGCCCGTGCTGCTTGCCCTTATGGCTCGCGACTATGTAAATATGGGCGTGGTCAAGCTGCAGAAGAGCTCCGTGCCCGATTCCGCGGCCGTCACCGGCGTGCAGCGCGTGCTGGTTATCGGCGGCGGCTGGACAGGCCTGACGGCGGCGGCTGAAGCGGCGGCCACGGGCTACGAGGTGGTCCTGGTGGAAAAGAGCGACCAGCTCGGCGGCGCGGCCCGCAACATCCCCATGGCCTCGCCCCTTTCTTCGCCCTGGACGGACAAAGAGCCCATCAACCTGGAAACCAGGATCAGCCAGGTAACGGGCAACGCGCGCATCACCGTGCACTGCAACGCCCATATGGAAAAGCTGGAAGGCCAGCCGGGCGAATTCAAGGCTGTCATCGCCACCCAAAGCGGCCCCGTAAGCGTGGACGTGGGCGCGGTGGTGCTGGCCACGGGCTGGGTGCCCCTGAACCATAAATATCTTGAGCCCATGGGCCTGGACAAAAGCCCCATGGTCATGGACGCCGCCACCTTCGGCAAACAGCTGGTGGCCGGGCAGGTCAGCGCGCGGCGCATCGCCTTTGTGCTGGACGTGAGCCTGGCCGAGGCGGCCGTGCGCAAGGCGGCGGAAGAAGCCGCCGCAGCCCCCGCGCCGGAAGCGCCGGCCAAGCCCGCCGCGGCAGGGGAGGAAGAGGAAAAGGCCTTTGTGAAGGAAGACCTGGAAACCTTCCGCCACCTTACCTACTCCAACGCCGTGAACAGCGTGGGCATGCTGCGCCTGGCCAATACGGTCTGTGAAAAGACCAACGACGCCTGTCAGACCTTCATCCTGTATAAGGATATGACCGTGCCGGGCATCCTGGAGCGCTTCTACAAGAAGATGCAGGACCGCTTGGGCGTTATGATGACCAAGGCCGACGTGACCGCCGTGCGCGAAGCCGGTGACCACATGGTGGTGGAGTGCAAAAATACTCTGCTGGGCATGGATTTTGACCTGGACGTGGACCTGGTGGTTCTGCCCACGGGCCTGGTGCCCACCACAGCCAAGGAAGTGACGGTCAACTTTGAGTACCGCCAGGGGCCGGATTTCCCCGATCTGCAGCTGTTTGACGGCTTTGCCGATTCTAACTACATCTGCTTCCCCTACGAAACCCGGCGCACGGGCGTCTACGCGGCGGGCTGCGTGCGCCAGCCCCTGACCATGGACGCCTGCGAGGAAGACGCGCGCGGCGCGGTGCTCAAGGCCGTGCAGTGCATTGAGGCGGCCAGTCACGGCGTTTCCGTGCATCCTCGCTCCGGCGACCTCTCCTACCCGGTGTTCAACTTTGTGCGCTGCACCCAGTGCAAGCGCTGCACAGAGGAATGCCCCTTCGGCGCCCTGGACGACGACGAAAAAGGCACGCCCAAGCCCAATCCGGCGCGCTGCCGCCGCTGCGGCACCTGTTTTGGCGCCTGCCCGGAGCGCGTCATCTCCTTCGCCAACTACAATATCGACCAGATCGGCTCCATGATCCGCGAGGTGCAGGTGCCCAAGGACTTCAAAGGCGAGGGCCCCCGCATCCTCATTCTGGCCTGCGAAAACGACGCCTACCCCGCCCTGGATATGGCCGGGGCCCGGCACAAGACCTGGAGCCCTTACTGCCGCGTCATCCCTGTGCGCTGCCTGGGCTCGGTCAACGCCATCTGGGTTTCCGACGCCATGAGCAAAGGCTTTGACGGCGTCATGCTGCTGGGCTGCAAATACGGCGACGACTACCAGTGCCACTTCGTCAAGGGCTCTGAGATCTGCGCCCGCCGCAAGGAAAACATCGCCGAGACCCTCAACCGCCTGGGCGTGCAGCCCGAACGGGTGGAGCAGCTTGAAGTGGCCATTGACGAATACGACACGGTACCTGACCTGATCGACGGTTTTGTGGACCGCATCATGGCCCTGGGCCCCAACCCGTTCAAGGGCATGTAGGAGGATGGCAGCAATGGCACAATGCACAATCAAACCTGATATGGAGTTTGTCAGGGCGCTGGAAGAAGCGGGGGGCGAGTCCCTCAAGAAGTGCTACCAGTGCGCCACCTGTTCCGTGGCCTGCCCGCTTGCTCCGGCCAACGCGCCCTATCCGCGCAAGGAAATGGTCTGGGCCTCCTGGGGCCTTAAGGACAAGCTCCGCGCCGACGTGGACCTCTGGCTCTGCCACAACTGCGGCAACTGCGCGGACCTCTGCCCGCGCGGCGCGCGCCCGGCCGACCTCATGGGCGCGGCCCGCAACGTCATCTATAAGGAACTGACCGAGCCCACGGCCGTGGGCAAGCTCATGAGCAAGCCCTCCGGCCTGCCTGTGCTCTTTGCCATCCCGGCCCTGCTCTGGCTGGTGGTCTGGTGGATCCGCGCCGGCTTCAACGGCGGCAACTGGTTCCCCCGCGCCGCCGATGGCCGCATTGTCTTCGGCCAGATCTTCTACGGTGATTACACCATTGACCCCATCTTCATGCTCACCTTCTTCGGCGCGGTGTTCATCCTGGCGCGCGGCGTCATGAAGCTCTGGGCCATGTTCAAGCCAGAGGGCAAGCTGGCCGTCATCGGCAAAACCAAATGCTGGCCCCTGCACCTCTGGGATGTGCTCTGGGATGAAGTCATCACCCACCGCCGCTTTGACGACTGCGAAGCCGGGCCGGATACCGGCAAGGAGACCCCCAACCGTAAGTGGGGCCACTTCCTTCTGGTCTGGAGCTTCGTCATCCTGGTCTGCGTCACGGGCATCGTGGCCCTGGGCCACTGGGGCGGCAAGGTCATTCCCCTCATCAAGATCGAAACGCCCATGCCCCTCACCTTCCCGGTGAAGATCCTGGCCAACCTGGGCGCTATTCTGCTGCTCTGCGGCCTGGCCGTGCTCACAGTGCGGCGCGCGCGGCTTAACCCCAAATACCAGGCCTCCAGCTGGTACGACTGGTACCTTCTGGGCATCATCTGGCTGGTGGCCGTCACCGGCATCCTGTCCCAGTGCTTCCGCCTGGCCGACGCCGTGGCACCTGCCTTCCTGGTCTACTACCTGCACCTGGTATTCGTCTGGATGCTGTTCGCCTATCTGCCCTGGTCCAAGCTCGGCCACTTTGTTTATCGCACGGCGGCCCTGGTCTATGTGCGCATGTACGGCAGAAGCTAGAAGGTAACGTTGTTGCGCGGCCCCGGTCCGCCGGGGCCGCCCTTGCGTACCCACGTTGTACAGAATAATTTTCGATCTCCGAGGAGGAGGCCGCCATGTCCGATACATCCCGTAAAGTGTTTCCCGTGGAGTCCGTCCTGGCCCTGGTCGTGGGCAAGGAGGGCGTGGATATCAAAGAAATCGCCGGCTTCGTGACCGGCCGTTCCATTGAGTGTGATTGCTGCGCCAAGGCCGTGGGCCCCTTTGCCGCCGCCTGGCTGGCCCGCTGGTTCCCCAAATTTCTGGATCTGGACTGGGCCGAAGGCCAGTCCTGGGACGGCTTCGTGAGCGCCGGCCGCAGCCTGCTGGGCGACAATGTTTCCCTGACCTGCATGGATGGCCGCACCAAGGCCCTGGTGGATCAGGCCCTGGATACCCTGGCCGATACCTACAAGAGCATGGCCGCCCAAACGGCCGCCGCCGCCGCCCTTGAAGAGCGCGTGCGCGCCCTGGAGCCCGCCGAGGCCCGCGCCGAAGCCCTCTCCAAAAAGGTGGACGAGCTGGAAGCCAAAATCAAAGCCATGAACACCGACATGGGCGGCCTGCGCCGCCAGACGGCTGAATTCCAGGGTAAAGTGGCCGTGAGCCACGATGAGCTCATGCAGACCATCAAAGACGCCATCAAAGACGGCCTCAAAGGCATGGTGGTGGGCGGCGCGGCAGCCGGCGCGGCTGGCGCGGCCGCCGAAGAAGCCGCCCCCGCCGCTGCGGAAGAAGCCGTGCCCGACGACTTCGGCTTCGGCGCTTCCGGTGCCAACAGCGACGGTTTCGGGTTCTGACGGGCAGAAGGTTTTTGTGGGGGGAAGGGAACTTTTGTTCACAAAAGTTCCCTTCCCCCCACGCCCCCATCCTTCAAAAAACTTTTTCCGCTCAGGGCAGGCCTCAGGTCTGCCCTGAGCTTTTTACTTTTTCGCAAATGCCGTCAGGGCGTCACGGCCCTGCCACGCGCGTCCCGCATGTTCTCCCCATGTACTGTGGCAACCATTGCAGACAAGGAGGAGGAGCATGCCCGGCACCGCAGAACTGTTATCCCCGGCACCGGGGGGCGCGCCCTTTGAGCCGCGCCGCGCCCGGCGGCTGCTGCGCGCCCTGGCGCGCCGTTTTACTGCCCTGGGCCGCCTGGAAAAGGCCGCCGAAGGGCTGCCCCGTTGCGGCGATGCGCCCGCCTTTGCCGCCGCCTGCCTCGCAGCCCTGGACGTGCGCGTTCAGCTGGAGCCCGGCGCGCTGGAGCGCATCCCCGCCCACGGCCCGCTGCTGCTGTACGCCAACCACCCCACGGGCGCGCTGGAAGGTTTGGTCATGGCCGCGCGCTGCGGACGCCAGCGCCCGGACCTGAAAATCCTGGCCGCCGCCAGCCTTGCCCGCCTGCCCCAGCTGGCCCCCCTGGCCCCGTTCCTGCTGCCCCTGGACCTTTCCCCAGGGGCAGCGGGCGCGGCCAATGCCGCCGTGCTGCACGCCGCCTTGCGGCATTTGCGCCAGGGCGGGGCCTTGGGCGTATTCCCGGCGGGCAAGGTGGCCCGCTGGGCGCCAGGCGTGGGCCTGCGCGAACAACCCTGGTCCCGCCTTCTGGGGCTGCTGGCCTCCTGCCCGGAAGCGCAGTGCCTTCCCCTGCACTTCACGGCCCGCGTCAGCCCCCTGTTCCTGGCCGCGGCCGGACTTGTGGAAGCCTGGGGCACGGCCCTCCTGCCCCATGCGCTGGAGCGCCAGCGCGGCAGCCTGGTCCGCCTTCGCGTGGGACGGCCGTACAAGGCCGGAGCTCTGCGCGACCTCCCGCCGGTCCAGCGCACGCAATGTCTGCGCCTTGTGCAGGAAGCCCTCGCGCCCCGCGGCACCGCGGCCCGCCGTGCGGCCCCCAAATCCGCCCTGGCCGCGCCCGTGCCGCAGGAAGACTTCATGGCCGCCCTGGCTGCCTTGCCGCAGGGACGTCTTCTGGCCCGTGAAGAGCGCTACAGCGTTTATCTGCTCCACGGCGCGGAATCGCCCGCCCTGCTGGACGAACTGACCCTGCGCCGCGAAGAGACTTTCCGCGCCCTGGGCGAGGGCAGCGGCAAGGCCCGCGACAGGGACCGCTACGACGCAACCTATGACCACCTCCTGCTGGTGGACGAAGAGCGCCAGGCGCTGGCGGGTGCCTACCGCGCCTGCCTGGTCCGCCCCGACGCAGCCCGCAGTTGCAACGCCAGAAATCTCTACACGGCCTCGCTCTTCCGCTACGATCCGGAGTTTTTCCGCCAGTGCGGCAATGCCCTGGAGCTGGGCCGCGCCTTTGTCCGCGCGCCCTACCAGCGGGACTACGCGCCCCTGCTCCTGCTCTGGAAAGGCATCGGCCGGCTGGCCATGCGGAGCGGCGCGCGCACGCTCTTCGGGCCCGCCAGCATCGGCCTCGACTACAAGCCCCAAAGCGTGGACCTGCTTTGCAGCTACCTGCGCCTGCGCCACTGGCACCCCTTCCTGGCACCCCTGGTGCGCGGCCGCAGACCCCGCCGCCGCACAGCGCCCATCCCCTTTGCCCGTCAGATGGCCTACGCCGACGTCAATACCCTGGTCCGTCAGATGGAAAACGGCCGCAGCCTGCCCATCCTCTTCAAACATTATCTCCAGCTGGGTGGCCGCATCGCCGCCTTCCACCAGGATGCCGCCTTCGGCACCCTCGACGCGCTCCTGGTGGTGGACCTGCTCACCGCCCCGGAACGCCCCTTGCGCCGCTACCTCGGCGATGAGGGCCTCCAGCGCCTGCGCGACGGCCTCTGGCTTATGGACGTGCCCGCAGACGCCCGCGGCGCGTAAGCGGGGGAGGAAAGAGGATATTTTTGTGGGGGGAAGGGAACTTTTGTGAGCAAAAGTTCCCTTCCCCCCACGCCCCCCATCCTTCAAAAAACTTTTCTTCCCTCAGGGGGGACACAACAGGCGTGCCTTGCCGGGCAGGGCGTTTAGAGCAGATTACCTTTGAGAATATGCATTCTCAAAGGTAATCTGCTCTAAAGGGTCCACCCCAACAAGAAGGAAAAACCTGGAGTTAGGAGCGGTAGTCTGAGTTGAGCGACACGTATTCGTGCCCAAGGTCCGAGGCCTGGAAGGCATAGGAGCCGGGGCCGTCGCCCAAAGAAATTTCCACGGGGATATCCTTGGCCTTGAGGCGTTCGGCCAGGATGTCCTCCTTGTCGTCATTGACGGGGCGGCCCTGCCGGAAGCGCTCCACGCCGCAGAGGGTCAGGCCCACCTGGGCGGGATCAAAGCTCGCGCCGCTGTAGCCCACGGCGGTGACAATGCGGCCCCAGTTGGCGTCGCCGCCGTAAATGGCGGTTTTGACCAGCTGGGAATGCCCCACGCTGCGGGCCACGCGGGCGGCGTCGGCATCGCTGGCCGCGCCGGTAACGGTGATGTGGATGACCTTGCTGGCCCCTTCGCCGTCCATGACCAGCATGTGGGAGACCGTGCCGAGAATGGCGGTAAGGGCTTCCTCCAGCCGGGCCAGGTCAGCGGGGGAGCGGACGGCCACGCCGGAGGCCCCGTTGGCCAGGCCCAGAATGGTGTCGTTGGTGGAGGTATCGCCGTCCACGCTCACGCGGTTGAAGGTCTGCTCCACGGCGCGGTGGAACATGGCCTGCCAGGGCTCGCGCTGCACATCGGCGTCGGTAAGGGCCACGCAGAGCATGGTGGCCATGTTGGGGCAGATCATGCCCGCGCCTTTGGCCATGACGGTAAGGCGCACCACGCCGCCGTCCATCTGAAGCTCGCGGCTGGAAAATTTGGGGAAGGCGTCTGTGGTCATGAAGGCGCGGGTAAAGCCTTCGGCGTCGCGGCTGCCCAGGCTGCGGACCAGGGCGGGCACAGCCTCAAGCCAGAGGTCCATTTTGAGGTGCGCGCCCACCACGCCGGTGGAGAGGGGCAGGATGTCTTCAACCTTAAGGCCCGTGAGCCCGGCCACCATGGCCTGGGTGGCGCGGCAATTGGCCAGGCCTTCCTGGCCGGTGCAGGCGTTGGCCTGGCCGGAATTGGCCAGCACAGCCCGCGCCGTGCCGTAGCGGGCCAGAATTTCCTGGCAGACCAGCACGGGCGCGGCCTTGAAGGCGTTTTGCGTAAACATGCCCGCCAGCGCGGCCGGGCGATCGGACACAATAAGGCCCAGATCGTCGCGGTTGGGGGCTTTGAATCCGGCGGCCGCCGCGCCGGCCTTGAATCCCTTGGGCAGATCGTCCTGCATGGCCGTCTCCTGTGCCTGGCGGCGCTGCAGCAGGGCAATCCGCCGCAGACGCGGCGTTCTCCGGATGCGGCCCCCAGGGGGAAGAAGCGTTTTTGAAAAGATGTGGATGGGGGCGGGGGACTGTTGCAGAAAGGCCCCCGCCCCATGAATCATAAGGAAACGCGCGCCGCTAGGCGGTGCGGTTTTTCTGGATTTCTTCGGCCAGGGCCTGGGGCACGCGCTCGTAGTGGTCAAACTGCATGGTGAAGGTGGCGCGGCCCTGGGTGCGGGAGCGCAGGTCCGTGGCGTAGCCGAACATGGAGGCCAGGGGCACCTGAGCGCGGATGCTCTGCGCGCCGCCGGCGCGGGCTTCCATGTTCTGGACGCGGCCGCGGCGGCCGTTGAGGTCGCCCATGACGTCGCCCAGGTATTCCTCCGGGGTAACCACTTCCACGTCCATGATGGGCTCCAGCAGCACGGGCCCGGCCTTTTTCATGGCGTCCTTGATGGCCATGGAACCGGCCACATAGAAGGCCTGTTCGGAGGAGTCCACCTCGTGGTAGGAGCCGAAGACCAGCTTGACCTTCACGTCCACCACGGGGAAGCCGGCCAGCACGCCGGATTTGAGGGCGTCCTGAATGCCTTTGTCCACGGCGGGGATGTATTCCTTGGGAATGACGCCGCCGGAGATGGAGTTGACAAATTCATAGCCCTTGCCGGGGTTGGGCTCCACCTCAATGACCACATGGCCGTACTGGCCGCGGCCGCCGGACTGCTTGGCGTACTTGAGGTCGGACTTGGAAGGCTTGGAGATGGTTTCGCGGTAGGCCACCTGGGGCTTGCCCACGTTGGCGTTGACGTTGAACTCGCGGGTCAGGCGGTCCACGATGATTTCCAGGTGCAGTTCGCCCATGCCGGCGATGAGGGTCTGGTTGGTCTCCTCGTCGCCTTTGACGCGGAAGGAGGGATCCTCCTTGGCCAGCTTGTTGAGGGCGGCGGAGAGGGCGTCGCGGTCGGCCTTGGTTTTGGGCTCAATGGCCACTTCAATGACCGGGTCGGGGATATTCAGCGATTCCAGGATAATGGGGCGCTTCTCGTCGCAGAGGGTATCGCCGGTGGAGGCGTTTTTGAGGCCCACCAGGGCCACGATGTCACCCGCGCCGGCCCACTTGATGTCCTCGCGCTTGTTGGCGTGCATCTTGAGGATGCGGCCGATGCGCTCCCGCTTGCCGGTATTGGCGTTGTACACGCCCATGCCCGATTCCAGGCAGCCGGAGTAGAGCCGGAAAAAGGAGAGGTGGCCGATAAAAGGATCGGAAAAGAGCTTGAAGACCAGGCCGGCCAAGGGCTCTTTGTCGTCGCAGTGACATTCGATGATCTGGTCTTCCTTGCCGGGCACATGGCCGGTCATGGGCGGAATGTCCACGGGCGAGGGCAGGTAGTCCACCACGGCGTCCAGCAGGGGCTGCACGCCCATGTTGCGGAAGGCCGAGCCGCAGAGCACGGGCACGATGTTGCGCGCCACGGTGGCTTTGCGGATGCAGGAGATGATTTCCTCTTCGGTGAGGGTTTCGCCGCTCAGGTACTTGTCCAGCAGGGCTTCGTCCTCTTCGGCCACGGCTTCCAGCAGCTCGTGGTGCTTTTCCTCGAACTGGGCCTGCATGTCGGCGGGCACGCCTTCCACGGTAAACTGCGCGCCCTTGGTGGTCTTGTCAAAGCGGATGGCGTGGCCGCGCACCAGGTCCACCACGCCCTCAAATTTGTCTTCGGAGCCGATGGGCAGCTGCAGGGGCACGGCCTTGGCGCCCAGACGCTCGTGGATCATCTTGACGCAGCGGAAGAAATCCGCGCCGATGCGGTCCATTTTGTTGACAAAGCAGATGCGGGGCACATGGTAACGGTCGGCCTGCCGCCACACGGTTTCGGACTGCGGCTCCACGCCGGCCACGGCGTCGAACACGCAGATGGCGCCGTCCAGCACGCGCAGGGAGCGCTCCACCTCAATGGTGAAGTCCACGTGGCCGGGGGTGTCAATGATGTTGATGCGGCAATCTTTCCAGAAGCAGGTGGTGGCGGCGGAGGTGATGGTGATGCCGCGCTCCTGTTCCTGCTCCATCCAGTCCATGGTGGATGCGCCGTCGTGCGTTTCGCCGATCTTGTGGTTAACGCCGGTGTAAAAAAGGATGCGCTCGGTGGTGGTGGTCTTGCCGGCGTCAATATGGGCCATAATGCCGATATTGCGCTGTTTGTCTACAGGAACGGTGCGGGACACGGTGTTTCCTCCATACTGCTGATGCGGTGTGGTTCAAAACCGACGCCGCTTCCTTGCGGACGCGGCGTCGGACAGAGTCGGGCTGGCGGTTGGCGGGCCTCCTACCAACGGTAGTGAGAGAAAGCCTTGTTGGCGTCGGCCATGCGGTGCGTGTCTTCACGCTTTTTCACCGCGCCGCCGCGACCGTTGTAAGCATCCAGCAGCTCGGCGGAGAGCTTGGCGGTCATGCCTTTTTCACCGCGCGAACGGGCGTAGTTGATGAGCCAGCGGATGGACAGGGAGATCTGGCGCTCCGGGCGCACTTCCATGGGCACCTGGTAGGTGGCGCCGCCCACGCGGCGGGCCTTGACTTCCATATGCGGCTTGACGTTTTCCAGGGCCTTTTCAAAGGCGCGCATGGGGTCTTCGCCGGTCTTTTCGGCCAGGTTCTCCAGCGAGCAGTAAAAAATCTTTTCAGCAGCGCCCTTTTTGCCGCTGTACATGAGCCGGTTCACGAATTTGGTGACCAGACGGCTGGAATACAGCGGATCGGGCAGCACTTCCCTCTTGGGAACAGGACCTTTACGGGGCATGGGGTTTCTCCTTCATGCTTGGCTGCGGCGTCACCAACCCCGCGGCGCGTCGGCGCTCCGCTGTTGCGGGCGGCCAGGCGCGGCGCATGGCGCACGCCGGATGGTTTGCAGGGGCGACTACTTGGGCCGTTTGGCGCCGTACTTGGAACGGCTCTTGCGACGATCGGCCACGCCGGAGGTATCCAGGGTGCCGCGCACAATGTGGTAACGCACGCCGGGCAAGTCTTTGACACGGCCGCCGCGGATGATGACCACGGAGTGCTCCTGCAGGTTATGGCCTTCGCCGGGGATGTAGGCCGTCACTTCAATGCCGTTGGTCAGGCGCACACGGGCGACCTTACGCAGGGCCGAGTTCGGCTTTTTAGGGGTGGTGGTGTACACGCGGGTGCACACGCCGCGGCGCTGCGGGCAGGCCTGCAGGGCCGGGGTCTTCTTGCGCTTGACCACCGCCTTCCGCTCAATGCGGATAAGCTGGTTGATAGTGGGCATGCTTCCCTCCATGGGAATGGTTTGGGCATCTAACGACGCCTTTAAGAGGTCAGGACATAGCCTGTCGCGCCGCGGCTGTCAATGGCAAATCCCGGCGACAGAGGCGGGAAGCGACGCTTCCCGCTGATTTTTGTGGCCGTTTTTTGCGGCGGCGCTTCAGCGCGGCACCGAGGCGGAGCAAAAATTGATGACCAGCACGCCCGCAATGATCAGGCCAAGGCCCAGGCAGGCGGGCAGATCGAGCTTCTGCCCGAAGAGGAAAAAGCCCACCAGAGAGACCAGAACAATGCCCACGCCGCTCCAGATGCCGTAGGAGATGCCCATGGGCACCACCCTGAGCACCTGGGAAAGCAGCCAGAGCGAGGCGGCGTAGCCCAGCCCCGCGGCCAGGGCGGGGATAAGGCGGGTGATGCCTGCGGATTGTTTGAGGCAGGCGGTGGCGGCCACTTCCAGAACAATGGCCGCGCCCAGTTGCAGATAGGCGGTGACGGCGGGGCTCATAGCTTTTTGGCGGAAAATCCTTTTTGCAGGCAGGCCTGCGCCGACCCGAAGAGGAAAAGTTTTTTAAAAAATGGGGGCAGGGGGGTAAGGAATTTTTGCTCACAAAAGTTCCCTGCCCCCCCCACAGTAACGTTTCCTTATTCCTCCGCCAGGGCTTCGGCGAAGCGGGCTCGCAGGGCGGACATCTTGCTTTTGGCGTCCAGCAGGCGGGCGGCGTTCTGGCGTTCGCGGTCCACCACCTGGGCCGGGGCGCGGCTGACGAAACTTTCGTTGTTCAGCTTTTTGTTGGTGGCGACCAGGTCTTTTTCCAGTTTGGTCAGTTCCTTGTCCAGGCGGGCCAGTTCGCCGTTGAGGTCCACGGCCCCCTTGAGGGGCACGATGACCTGGCAGCCTTCCACCACGGCGGAGGCCGAGGCTTTGGGGGCGTGGGCGGCGGCGTCCACGGTAAGGTTTTCCAGCCGGGCCAGGGTCAGCAGGCACTGGCGGTTCTCCTCCAGCAGGGCGGCCTGGGCCGCGTCCACGGGGTGGAGCAGCAGGCCCACCTTGTGGCTGGGGCTGATGCCCAGCTCCGCCTTGATGGTGCGCACGGCCACGATGACGCCCTGGACGCACTCCATGCGGCGGGCTTCCTCAGGGCGCAGGCAGGCGGGGCGCGGGGCGGGCCAGGGCTCGGCGGCCAGGTCTGTGGCGTTTTGCCCTGCGGGCTGGGGCAGGGCGGCCCAGATCTCGGCGGTCACAAAGGGCATGATGGGGTGGAGCAGAACCAGGATCTCGCGCAGGGCAAGCCAGAGCACATACTGGGCGTGGGCCTTGCGGTTTGCGTCTTCGCACTGCATGTCGGGCTTGATGAGCTCCAGGTACCAGTCGCAGAATTCGTTCCAGAGGAATTTGTAGCCCAGCTGGGCGGCGTCGTTGAAGCGGTATTCTTCAAAGGCGCGGTCCATTTCGTCCTTGACCGTTTCCAGGCGGTGGAGCAGCCACTGGTGGTGCAGTCCTGGCGCGCTTTCCGGGGCCACGGGGGCCGGGGCGGTTTCCGGCAGGTTCATAAGGGCGAAGCGGGCCGCGTTCCAGAGCTTGTTGACAAAGTGGCGGTAGCCTTCGATGCGCTCCTCGGCGAGGCGGATATCCCGGCCCATGGCCGCAAAGGCGGTAAGGGTGAAGCGCAGGGCGTCACAGCCGTATTTGTCAATCATCTCCAGGGGATTAATGACATTACCCGTGGATTTGGACATTTTGCGGCCCGTGGCGTCGCGCACCAGGGCGTGCAGGTAGACGTGGCGGAAGGGCGGTTTGCCCATGAAGTGGAGGCCCATCATCATCATGCGGGCCACCCAGAAGAAAAGGATGTCGAAGCCCGTGACCAGCACAGAGGTGGGGTACCAGCGGTGCAGCTCCCTGGTTTCCTGCGGCCAGCCCATGGTGGAAAAGGGCCAGAGCGCGGAGGAGAACCAGGTATCCAGCACGTCTTCTTCCTGGCTCAGGGCGGCGGCGCCGCACTTGGGGCAGGCGGCGGGGGCGGACTCGGCCACCACCAGCTCGCCGCAGGCGTCGCAGGTCCAGGCCGGGATGCGGTGGCCCCACCAGATCTGGCGGCTGATGCACCAATCGCGGATGTTGTCCAGCCAGTGGTAGTAGGTTTTGAGCCAGGTTTCGGGGAAGATTTTGGTCAGCTCCGGCACGGCCTTGCGGGCGGCCGGGGCCAGCTTGGTGGCGGCCACGAACCATTGGGTGGAGACGTGCGGCTCCACCACCGTATGGCAGCGGTAGCAGTGGCCCACGGCGTGCTCCAGCTCTTCCACGCCCGCAAGCTGCCCGGCGGCCTCAATGTCGGCCACGATTTTTTCGCGGCACTGGGCCTTGGTCAGCCCGGCGTAGGGACCGGCCTCAGCCTTCATCACGCCGTTTTCGTCGATGACCTGCACAAACTCCAGCTGGTGGGTTTTGCCCAGCATCCAGTCGTTGTGGTCGTGGCAGGGCGTCACCTTGAGCGCGCCGGTGCCGAATTCCCTGTCCACATAGCTATCTGCGATAATGGGAATTTCGCGCCCCAGCACGGGCACCAGGGCCGTTTTGCCCACCAGGCCCGCGTAGCGCTCGTCCTCAGGGTGGACGCAGATGGCCGTATCGCCGGGGATGGTCTCCGGCCTGGTGGTGGCGATGGTCACCGCGCCGGAGCCGTCCGCCAGGTTGTAGCGCACTTTCCAGAGCCTGCCGCGCTCCTGCTGGTGTTCCACTTCGTCGTCGGCCAGGGCCGTGTGGCAGCGGGAGCACCAGTTGATAATATAGTCGCCCCGGTAGATGAGCCCCTCATTGTAGAGCTGCACAAAAACCTTGCGCACGGCGGCGGAAAGCCCCTCGTCCATGGTAAAGCGCAGGCGCGTCCAGTCCACGGAAGCGCCCATGGCGCTGATCTGCTCCAGAATGCGGTGGCCGTAGTCGGCCCGCCAGGCCCAGACGCGCTCCACAAAGGCTTCCCGCCCCAGGTCCTGACGGGTTTTGCCTTCCTTGGCCAGGGCGCGCTCCACCACGTTCTGGGTGGCAATGCCCGCGTGGTCCGTGCCCGGCACCCAGAGCACGTTTTTGCCCTTTTGCCGGGCGTGACGGCAGAGCACGTCAATAAGCGTGAGGTTGAGAGCGTGGCCCATGTGCAGCGCGCCCGTGACGTTGGGCGGCGGAATAACAATGGAATACGCCTCGCCCGGCGCGTCAGGGTCGGGCGTAAAGGTTTTGTTTTCTTCCCAGTGTTTGCGCCACCGGGCTTCCACGCCGTGGGGCTCGTAGCCCTTGGGGAGCGTATCCGCCATCTTGCATTCTCCGTAAAAGGCGGCAATAGTGCGGCAATGCCGGCTGTTGCACCTATATATATTCTGTGGGACAGCGCCCACATCTGGGGGCTCATGGCCTGGCGCGCCGTGCGCGCTCTGGGGCTGCCCTGCCGCCTGGTCAAGGGTCAAGAAATAGCCGAAGGCGCGTTTTTACGCAAGCCGGAGCCCGGCGGGGCCGCCCTGCTGCTGGTTCCCGGCGGCAATGCCCGGCTCAAAGCCCAGGCCCTGGGGCCGCAGGGCCTGGACGCCGTGCGCCGCTGGGTGGCCCAAGGCGGGCGCTATCTGGGCTTTTGCGGCGGGGCCGGGCTGGCCCTGCGCCATGAGAGCGACCGGGCGGGCCTGAACCTTTGCCCCTGGGCGCGCGCCGCCTATCCGCAGCGCCTGCACCACCTTATTTCCGGGCATGTGCGCGTGCGCCTGCGGGTGGACGACCCCCGCGTGCCGCCGGAACTCGCGGCGGGCGCTCCCGACAGCGGCCTGGATGGGGCGACGGCCGCAGCGCCTCTGGCGACGCACGGCCATGGCCCGAAGCCCGCTGCCGCGCGGTTTGCAGCGCCGCCCTGCGCCACGACGGCAGCCCCCGCTGCCGCGCCCGCCCTGCCCGTGTGGTGGCCGGGACGCTTTGCGCCGGAAGAGGGTGCGGATGTGCGGGTGCTGGCGGCTTATGACGCGCCGGGCGAGGACTTCTGGCTGGCGGATCTGCCCTTGCGGCGCATCCCGGCCCAGGTTTTTGAGGCCTGGCAGGTCTTGTACGGGGTCAATCTTTCCGCGGATTTTTTGGCGGGGCAACCGCTGGTGGCGGGCGGCGCGTATGGCGAGGGGAGCTATATCCTGAGCTATTCGCATCTGGAAACGCCCCGCAGCCCGGCGGCCAACGCCTGGCTGGCCCACTTGCTGCGCCAGGCCGGCTACGCGCCCAAGGGCGCGCTGGTGCCCCTGTGGCAACTGCGCGCGCCCTGCGCGGCCTGGCCCGCGGCGAGCGGCGCGCCCTTGCTGCGCGCCCTGAACCACATGCGCGGCCTGCTGGACCTGGCCGTGGAACACCATCTGTTTTTTGCCCGCACCCACTGGCTGTGGGGCTGGCGCGCCGGGCAGCCGGGCGCGGCCTGCAACAACCTGCACGCGGCCCTCTGCACGGCGGCGGGCCTGCCGCCCACGCCGGAAGCCCTGGCCTACTGGACTTCTGTCAGGCCGCGCTTTGCCGCGCTGGAGGAGCTTTTTACCGCCGGGGCGGAAGGCTATTTTCTGGCCTGCCGCTTGGCCGACACCCTGGCCCCCACGTTGCCGGAGGCCGTGGGCAAGCGCGGCCTGGAGCATCAGCGCGAGGCCCTTTTCGGCCATCCCATGAGCGGGGGCGGGCTGCTGGAAGAGCTGCTGACCATTGCGGAAGAGCTGGTGTATCTCTCGCAGGGGAGCCCCCCCCAATAGAAGAAGATATATCCCTGGCGGCGAGGCGCGCGTCTTTTGCGGCCTGGCGGCGTCAGCGGCCCCTTTCC
>NZ_FNBX01000014.1 GCF_900102485.1 Desulfovibrio legallii
CCTTGCGCATGATAACCGGCTGTTTATAAATGCAGTCTTTTGGATAATGCGTACAGGTGCGCCGTGGCGAGATTTACCGCCGGACTTCGGCGGCTGGAGCAACACGCACCGTCGCTTCATCCGCTGGCGTGACAAGGGAGTATGGGAGCGATTACTCGAAATTTTGATTGATGAGCCTGATTTTGAATGGCTGATGATCAACGCCAGCCATTGCAAGGTCCATCCCCATGCGGCAGGTGCAAAAGGTGGTAATCAGGACATGAGCCGCACAAAAGGGGGCTCAACACAAAATTGCATTTGGCCGTGGATGCGCATGGTATGCCGCTCAGGGCCATTGTTACACAAGGTACAGTGGCAGATTGTGCGCAAACAATTGCTTTAATTAGCTTGGTTACCGCAGAAAACCTTTTGGCTGACAATAGTTATGATACAGATACACGTCTTGATCAGGCTGAAAGGCAAGGAATGCTGCCGGTTATGCCTCCAAAAAAGAGTCGCAAAAAGCAGCGCTATTATGGCAAGGAACTTTATAAGGCGCGCACTTGATAGAAAATGCATTTCTTCATCTGAAGCGGTGGCGCGGAATAGCCACTAGGTACACAAAGAATACGGCATCATTTCTTGCCGTCGTCCACATCAGGTGTATCTTTCTATGGGCCTCTATCTCGTGACTACACTATCTAGAATATAGACCTGAAATGACACGTGAGCGGCTGTTGAAAATCGCTAAGGAAGGCGATGCGGCTGTTCAACAAGAAATGTACGATAAGCTGTGCAACAAACTAGAAATACATACTAAAACGGCCCAAAAACGGCTAGTAAGCCCACAGATGTTTCGATTAGAGGAAATCGCTTTGTTACTGCTCACGTCAGCAAAATTACAAGCTTACGGAAGACATCCAAGCTTCAAATGCAAAAATGCTTGAGAAGAACAAAAAATCCTTAACAGATGTAGATAAACAGCACCTTATGAATGCTTTTCAAAAGATGCGTGAAGTCATTGAAATGTCGATGCAGCAAATAGCAGAATACAATGAATCACAAATTTTGCCAGATACGGCCCCAAATCAGTTTCCTTAAAGCTCTATTTCACTACCATTTCGTTATTAAAAGATAATAACAAAAGGTGGATGAGTTCAAGCAAGGAGAAAATCCGTGGAAATATTTTGGGTAATTGCGATTGTTCTAGGCGTTTTCTTATTCTTCTACTCCGTGACTTGCGCTGCAAAAAAAAATGTTGATAGCGCGGATCTGCTAAAAGCGACAATTGATGAACTGAAAAAACTTGGCTTTACCCCTTCTCTGCAAGAAATTTTTATTGCGGACAAAACCTTTGAAGATCACCTTGCTAAGACAGGCAAATCTGATTGTCTGGTAAAAGTTTGTGGCATTGCCTGTGACAGCGAAGCTAAAAAAATAGCTACTATCTCTAGTGCGGGCTTGTCTATTCATGGCTTCGATGAATTGCTCTCATGCTCTACCATTATTGACAACGAAACGATGACAAGCACTTCTAGAGGCAGCCAAGTCGCTGGAGCCATTGTTGGTGGAGTACTACTTGGAGGTGTTGGTGCGTTAGTTGGCGCACTCACATCACAGAAAAAATCGCAGACCACAATAAAAAATGTCCAGATAAAGCTGGTGTTCAACAGTTTAGACAATCCAACATTTACACTCCCACTAATGCCTCCTCATCTTGCGAAAGATGCTGTGAGCAAAGCAACAAAGATTGAAGATTACTTTGCAGTAGTCCTTAGGCAGAATCAAAATGAAGAAGGAACGAAAAAGGACACTAAGATTTGCCCATTTTGCGCAGAAGAGGTAAAACTGGCCGCTATTGTCTGCAAACACTGCGGTAAAGATTTGCCAACAAAAGAGGCGTGACAGCTAATCCTTAGATTCAATGGAGAGGGCCCAGTAAAACCCGCATTGCCTTTGAACGTATACTTTTTGGAGCTCGTTCGCCGAAAAGTGCATATTTGTTCCCCTCAGAGGCTGAACCTTATCCAGTCGCAATAGGCGGGTTTGACCGACATTCAGCTCCTCTTAAGGCATCAGCGAGCCACTACGACAGACATTTACCTAAAAAGCGTATCGCCAGACATCAACCATTTGGCGGCTGTCATTGAAAATGCGGTTCAGCCAGCAGCTAGCCGTACGCACGAGGTTGAAGCCGACGGATAACTCTGGATGGCCATAACGCTTAAGGGCGGGTTGCTTCACTGCAACCCGCCCTTTTCTTGTACTCAATGACACTGACGACAACACTGTGCCCAACGCCAGATAAATTTTATCACCTCGGGAAGATAAACAAAGCCGGTACAATCCTTTTTTTGTCTTTGGAAATGCCCACAAACAAACAGCAGCAAAATTGATATAGCAACCAACTTTCGAGCAAAACGTAAAAACGTCTTGACGCAAACCACTGATTTTATGATATATTGTTGCAATATAATACTCAGTGTGCTATAGAAATTAGTGATCCATGAACGACATGGCAACCATAACCGGTCAGGAGGTAAAATCATGGCCACAAACTTTATTATGGCATTACAAATGCCAGACCACATCCAACAAACATTTAACTTTCTTTATGATGAGGATTATCCATATGACCATTGATTATTTCAAAATTTTAAAAACGGCTGAGACCTTCTATATGATATTCAACATTATTCACCAGAAAGGATGTAATCCATTAATTAACATTATAATTCCACTCGATATGAACGTAAACTTTGCAATTTGTCCGAACATATTGTCATTTATTGACTCATGGACGTGGTTTCAAGGCTTCATCACGGCGTTTTTGCAATAACACTTGTAATCCCTTAGCGCGAAAGCACTCAAAACTGGAAAACTGGAAAATTGGTGAAACTGACATGGCTGGCTGCGCTCACAACATGCAAAGGGCTGATAGAAAATTTATCAGCCCTTTGCATGTGCTTGCCTCTGGCGCAAAGTCACAAACATGTATACCATAGAAGGTGAAATCACTTTATTTGCTTCTCGTGTAAGGAAAATACTATGGCTGGCCAAATTATTTGCATCTCATGTATGCAGCGCATGGATCGTTTTCGCTACACCGCGATTCACCTCCTCTTATTTACCTCAATTTTATTTTACGGGTGTGCATCACAGGACTATCATCTAACAAAATTTAGGCCGACGACTCAAGATGAACAGTATCAATACTATTTATATGAATCTTTTGCAGATGCAGCATATCCAGTAGACTCTGACGATGCTGAAAAGATACGCCTTCAATGGCTAAAAAAATGGATTTCAGAGAACAACATTACAAATAAATTTGATATTACTTCTAGACGCACAGTTAAGAAGAGTTCTGGATTGTTTGGCGATATCTACGATATTTATTATGAAGTGAGAGTTCACAACGACATTAATTGAAAAATATAAAGG
This sequence comes from Desulfovibrio legallii, assembly GCF_900102485.1. Taxonomy (NCBI): domain Bacteria; kingdom Pseudomonadati; phylum Thermodesulfobacteriota; class Desulfovibrionia; order Desulfovibrionales; family Desulfovibrionaceae; genus Desulfovibrio; species Desulfovibrio legallii. The sequence goes on from NZ_FNBX01000014.1 coordinate 3,424, forward strand.
GTTTATCATGGCAAACATAGAAGATAGTAAATTGCTTTCAAAAAGAATTCATACTGAAGATAACAACTTCTTAGATGGTAGAAAATGTTTTCAGCTTGACAGAGATAGAATCATTCACTCACGCGCATTTCGGCGACTGATGCATAAGACTCAAATTTTTAACGCCAACAAAGGCGACCATTATCGCAACAGACTTACACACACCATTGAAGTTTCCCAAATTGCACGCACTATCGCCAGACTGTTAAGTGCAAATGAAGACCTTGTTGAAGCTATTGCATTGGGTCACGACCTTGGACACACCCCATTTGGTCATATTGGTGAAAGAACCATAAGAGAACTACTCGATAAAGAGACAGTACAAGATAGAACTTCCGAGTTCAAATTGGGCTTTAAACACAATTTTCAATCTGTGCATATTGTTGCTAACATTGAAGAACGCTGTGATGAATACAAAGGATTAAATCTCACAACTGCTACAAAAGAAGGTATTCTGAAGCATACAAGCATTAATCACCATGACTACAGCGATGTACTTTCAAAAGAAACATTATTTTTGGACAAAAATAATTCAATCACTATTGAAGGACAAATTGTAGCCATTGCAGATGAAATAGCGCAAGTGACACACGACATAGAAGACGGAATACGCAGCAATATAATTGACTTTAACGATTTCATAAAGTTGGAATTAGTGGCAAAATATGCAAAGACAAAACATTTTTTCAAAGGCGAATGTACAGAGTGCAAGAGATTTGAAGTCTCTTACAACAACAAAAATCGCATAATAAAAGGGCTAGTTGGATGTTTCATTAATGATGTTCATCAGAATTCCAACAAACTAATTTCAGAGTACCATAAAAACCATACAGAACCTGATTTTATGACAGAATCCAATATCTATCATGAAAAATGTGTATGTTTTTCAGATGAGTACACTAATGGAATTGAGGAAATATCAAAATTTAGAAATTCTGCAATTCTTTCATCCCAAGAGATATCACAATCTGATTCAAAGTCTGAATTTTTTATTAAACAAATATTCAATGCTTACAAAGCACACCCTATGCAATTACCAGATTACATTTTAAAAAGATTCACCGGCTTTGAAAAACGACCACAAAACCAACAAGAGCTAGGTAATTTTAGCCGAAACAAATTGTATCGATGCATCGCAGACCATATTGCCGGAATGACCGACCAATTTGCTTGTCGAGAGTACATTCGCTTGTATATGCCGGATGCCCAACTAATTGGCGGTTAATTTTCTCCACAGATCGAGCCAAAGTATGCATGACGGTATGCATGATAGTCGCGCACTCGCTAAAAACATACCCTTTTTGAACGCGAAAACGGCGTGTTGCAATCTAAAGCAACACGCCGTTTTTATTACGTATTAATGGCGGAGAGGGTGGGATTCGAACCCACGTAGGAGCTATTAACCCCTAACTCGATTTCGAGTCGAGCGCGTTACGGCCGCTTCGCTACCTCTCCGCAGGCTTACGGCATACGGGCAAGCCGAGGGCGTTGTATAGCCCATGCGGGGCGAAAAAGCAATGGCGCGGGGCGCGGGGCAGCGTCGTCCGCGGGGCGGGTCTGTCGCCGACCGGCTGTCGGCCGTTGGGCCGCCATTACACCGCATCCAGCAGAAAGTTGTCGCGGTGGATCACTTCCGGGTAGTGGGCGTCGCCCAGGATGGCGGCCACCTCGTGGCGCTTCAGGCCCATGATTTTTTTGAGGTCCGCGGCGCTGTAATTGCTCAGGCCCACGCCCAGGCTGCGGCCCTGGTGCAGCACGCGCACCAGCGCGCCTTGCTGAAAACTCCCTTCCACCCCATGCACGCCGCCGGGCAGCAGGCTGCCGCCCTGCTGGCGCAGGGCCCTGGCCGCGCCCGCATCCACCTGCACGCTGCCCGCCGGGTCGGATTGGTAGGCCAGCCAGAACTTGCGCCGGGGAATGGGCTGCCGCCCGGCCCGCACCCAGGTGCCGCAGGCCAGGGGGTCATAGCCCGCGGGCGTGGGGCAGACCCCGGCGGCCGCCAGCGCGCGGGAGATGACCTGGGGTTCGCGCCCCGGCAGAATATAGGTGGGCACGCCGATCTGCGCCGCACGCCGCGCGCCCAGGAGTTTGGAATACATGCCGCCCGTGCCCACTGAGGTTTTGCCGCCACAGAGCTGGGCCAGATCCAGGGCCGCCACGTCGTCGATGCGCTCCAGCACCGGCGCGTGGGGATTGCGCTCCGGATTGGCGGCCAGCACGCCCGGCGAAGAAGTGAGATTGATGCAGAGGTCCGCGCCCGTCAGGTTGGCCAGCAAACTGGCCAGGCAGTCGTTATCGCCGAACTTGAGCTCGCTGACGGAGACTGTGTCGTTTTCATTGACCACGGGCAGCACGCCCCAGTGCAGCAGCTCCGCAAAGGTATTGCTGGCGTTGAGGAAACGCTGCCGGGCGCGCAGGTCGTCGCGCGTGAGCAGCACTTGCGCCGTGGGCACCCCGTGGACGTAAAAAGCCTTGTCCCAGGCGCGCACCAGCTGCCCCTGCCCCACAGCGGCAGCGGCCTGCCTGGCGGCCAGGCCCACGGTTTCCACGGTCTGCCCGTGGGCTGCCAGGGCCGCACGACCCGCAGCCACCGCGCCGGAGGATACCAGCACCACGCGCCGCGGCTCCGTCTGCCCAGGCACGGGCAGGGCCCGCAGGGCCGCCAGCTGTGCGGCCAGACCGGTGAGCACTGCGGCGTTGAGCCCCTGGGCGTCGGTCAGCACGGCGCTGCCCACCTTGACCACCACCACCCTGGCCTGCGCAAGAATGCGGGCGCGTTCCTCCCGCCAGTCGTCAACGTGCGTCATGCGGCTTTCCTTTACGGGCGCTCCCAGCGCCGCGGGCGGGTCACTCCCTGGTGTAGATGACCTCAATTTCAGGAAATTCCTCATCCTCCACCTGCACAGGCTCCTGCGCGCGCACCAAAGGCGCGTGGGGTTCCGCGGCGTCGCGCAGTCGCCACAGCTCGGCCGTCAGGGGCTCCAGGCCCAGGCCATCGCGGGCGGAAATGAAAAAAATTTGCCGCCCGTCGGCCTTGGCACGGGCCTCCAGGGCCGCCAGCCGCTCCGGCGGGAGCAGGTCGATCTTGTTGACCACCTCCACCTGACGGCGCTGGGCCAGATCGGGATCAAAGCGGCGCAGCTCTTCATTGATAAGGCCGAAACCCGCCCAAGGGTCCGCGTCGTTGACGTCCTCGGCGCTGAGGATATGGACCAGGAAGCGGGTGCGCTCCACATGCTTGAGAAAGCGCAGGCCCAGGCCCTGGCCCTGGTGCGCGCCTTCGATCAGGCCGGGAATGTCGGCCAGCACCAGGCGCTTACCCGGATCGGCGTCGTCGATCATAACCCCCAGGTTGGGCGTGAGGGTGGTGAAGGGATAGGCGGCGATTTTGGGCCGGGCCGCGGAAACGCGGCTGATGAAGGTGGATTTGCCCGCATTGGGCAGGCCGATAAGCCCGGCGTCGGCCAGGATTTTCAGCTCCAGCCGCAACTGGCGGATTTCGCCCGGTTCGCCGGGCTGGGCAAAACGCGGGGCACGCATGGTGGAGGACTTGAAATGCTCGTTGCCCTTGCCGCCGCGGCCGCCCTGGGCCACAGTCACCACGGCCTGAGGGTCGCTGAGGTCGGCCAGCAGACGCTCGCCTTCCGCGTCCTCCACAAAAACCAGGGTGCCCACGGGCAGGTGCAGCGCCAGATCTTCGCCCTTGCGGCCGTCGCACTGGCTGCCCTGGCCGGGGCGGCCGTTCTGGGCCTCGTACAGACGCTTGAGGCGAAAGTCGTACAAAGAAAGCAGCCGACCGTCGGCCTTGAGCAGCACGCTGCCGCCATCGCCGCCGTTGCCGCCATCCGGGCCGCCGCGGGGCACGAATTTCTCGCGCCGGAAGGAAACGCAGCCGTGGCCGCCCTTGCCCGCGCGCACTTCAATGCGCGCTTCGTCAACAAAACGCATAAAAATATCCTTTGCCGGGCAGGGCCGACAGACGCTTGACAGGGCGAACAGCCGGACGCGGACGGGCAACGGACGCCGCGCGGCCGCGCCGCATGTTCTGGGCGCAAGCGCCCGAACCCGTGGGGAGAGGGGCTGGCGAGCGGGGGCCGCCGCCGGCGCTGCAGCGCCAACGCCGAAAGGGAAGAGGCTGTGCGGCCCCTTCCCTGTAACGGCGCATAAAAGCGTGACGCGAAGAAGGGCTAGCCTTCGGGCGCGTCCACATGCACGCGGGTGAGCACGCGGCGCTTGCGCAGATATTTTTCAAAGCGCACCACGCCGTCCACCTTGGCGAACAGGGTGAAATCCCTGCCCATGCCCACGTTGGCACCGGGGTACACCGTGGTGCCCAGCTGCCGGACCAGAATGCTGCCGGCGAGCACGGGCTGGCCGCCGAAACGCTTAACGCCGCGCCGTTGACCGGCGCTGTCGCGGCCGTTGCGCGAAGAGCCGCCTGCTTTTTTATGAGCCATGAGAGCCTCCCAGAAAAGCCGACCCGGAGTCGGCAAGGGGCACGGCCATGCCGCACAGGCCCCGCCCGCGCCGCAGAGAAAGCGCGACGCGGCAAAGGAGCCGGATCCGCCCCGAAAAGTTAGCCGTTGATGCTTTTGACGCGCAGGGTGGTGCACTCCTGCCGGTGCCCGCGCAGCTTGCGCGAATCGTTGCGCCGCCAGCGCTTAAACACCTTGATCTTGGGGCCGCGCCCTTGCTCCACCACCTCGGCGGTGACGGCCGCGCCGTCCACATAGGGGGCGCCCACCTTGCAGGCATCGCCGCCCAGCAGCAGCACCTTGTCCAGGGAAATCTCGCTGCCGCTCTGGGCCGCGAGCTTTTCCACAACAATCTTGGAACCTTCTTCGACGCGGTACTGTTTGCCGCCGGTCTCGATAATCGCGTACATGGTCAACCTCCAAAACGGGAAAAGTTTATTTGCCCCAGGAAGCCCCAAAAGTCAAGCCCGTAACCCGATTTTTCCGCATCCGTCCCAAACGGCAGGCCCAATCGGCCTGGAGCGGACAAATCCCCCGGCAGGAACCTTCACGCCGCCGTGCCCGGAGCGGACCCTTATAAAAAGGAAGGGCAAGGCTGCGCCGCTCCGCGAGCAAGGGGCGGCCAGGCATCTTACGCAGCTTCGCGGAGGACGAAGCGCCCTCCAGTCCGCGCGGGAGGAACGGCCCGCAACGGGTAGCAATCTTGCTGCAGGCCGGGGTGGGCCGCGCTGCCGGCCAGGCCTCGCGCAGCGGCCGTTTCCCAGGGCTTCGGGGCAGTTGCCTGCGCCGCCGGCCGCGCCGCCCGCGCGTATTGTTTTCTTCCGGCTTTCGTGTAGCGTGGCGACATGGACAAGAAAAAGATCCTTCTCGTATCCCTGGGGCACCTTTCCTGCGACATCAACGGCGGCGCGCTGCCGGCGGTGCTGCCCTTTCTGCGTTCGGCCTACGGCCTGAGCTACCAGGCCACGGGCGGGCTCATGTTCGCCTACTCCTGCCTCTCCTCCCTTATTCAGCCACTGTTCGGCCTGCTGGCCGACCGTTTTTCCAAGCCCTGGTTCATCCCGCTGGGCGTGCTGCTGGCGGGCGGCGGGCTGGCCCTGGTGGGCTTCATGACCGGCTATTGGGCCATCTTCTGCGCCATTGTGGTCAGCGGGGTGGGCGCGGCCCTCTTTCACCCCGAGGGCGCGCGCTTTGCCAACAAAGTCTCCGGCCGGCAAAAGGGCACGGGCCTGAGCCTTTTTTCCATCGGCGGCAACAGCGGCTTTGTGCTTGGCCCGCTGCTGGCCACGGCCGTGCTGAGCGTCTTCGGCCTGCACGGCACGGCTATTTTTGCCGCCATTGCCCTGACCATGGCCTCCCTGCTGCTCACGCTCATCTGGCGCATGCGCGCCCCGGCCGGAGAAGGCGGCGGGGCCATAGTCGCGGAAGCGCCGGGGGTTAACAACTGGCCGGAATTTTCCAAGCTGACCATGGCCATTGTGGCCCGCTCCATCCTGTTTGCGGGCTTCAACACCTTTGTGCCCCTTTACTGGGTCAACGTGCTGGGCCAGTCGCGCACGGCCGGGGCCCTGGCCCTGACCTTCTTCTGCACCTGCGGCGTGATCAGCAACTTCTTCGGCGGGCTGCTCTCGGACAAATACGGCTACCGCACCATCATCCGCCTGGCCTACGCCCTGGTGGCCCCTGTGGTGCTGGCCTTCAGCCTGGCGGACAACGTCTACGCCGCCTGGGCCGTGCTGCCCTTCCTGGGCTTTACCCTCTACGCGCCTTTCAGCTCCCTGGTGGTGCTGGGCCAGCAGTATCTGGCCAAGAACATCGGCTTTGCCTCAGGCGTCACCCTGGGCCTGGCCACCAGCCTGGGCGGCGTCATGGCCCCGCTGCTGGGCTGGATAGCCGACCACCAGGGCCTGCCCCGCGCCTTCCAGTGTCTGGCGGCGGTGGCCCTGCTGGGCGCGGTTTTTGCGTATGCCCTCAAACCTGTGGCTAAGGAGGGGCAGACGGAATGACGTATGCTCTCGTCCGTCGCCTGCCGCTCCTGGGGCGGGTACGCCTTGTGGAGGCGGACAGCGCCCTTGTCCGACTGGATCTGGAAGGCAAGGGGGCGCTCCCGCCCCTGCCGCAGGCGGAAGAACGCGCCACGCCCCTGCTGGAGGCGGCCGCAGCCCAGCTTGCGGATTACCTGGCGGGCGCACGCCGCGCCTTTGACCTGCCCCTGGCCCCCAAGGGCACGGATTTTCAAAAAAAAGTCTGGCGGGCGCTGCTGGCTATTCCCTACGGCGAAACCCGCGCCTACAAAGCGATCGCCGCGGCCGTGGGCTCCCCGCGCGCCTGCCGGGCCGTGGGCCTGGCCAACAACCGCAACCCCATTGCCGTGATCATCCCCTGCCACCGCGTCATCGGCGCGGACGGCCGCCTGGGGGGCTACGGCGGCGGTCTGGAACTCAAGGCGGCGCTGCTGCGGCTGGAACAGGAGGCTGCGGGCCGCGGCTGAACGCGCCCCGCAGCATCGCGCCCCTGTGCCGCCCGGCCCAATGCCGCGCACCCTGCGGCACGTCCTGTCGCCGGCCCGCACGCTCCGTCCCGCCCTGACACGGCCCCTTCGCGCCCCGTTGCCGGGCCGTTGGCGCCCCCAAAACGTCCGCCGCCCCACGCGCAGCGCCCCCAGGATGCAGGAAAACCGCAGCTGCCGCCGCGCCGCCCACCCTTGCCGGGAGGGCGGGAACATGGTACCCGCTTCTATGCTCAACTTCGACCTGACCCATGCCCTGAATCTTCTGGCCGTAGCCGCCGTGCCCGCCCTGCTGGGCATCATTCTGCACGAGGTGGCCCACGGCTGGGTTGCGGCCCGCTGCGGCGACCCCACCGCGCGCATGCTGGGGCGGCTCACGCTCAACCCCCTGCCGCACATTGATCCTGTAGGCCTCCTGGTCTTTGGCCTCACCAGCCTCACGGGCAGTTTTGTCTTCGGCTGGGCCAAGCCCGTGCCCGTCAACCCGCGCTACTTCCGCAAGCCCGCCCGCGACATGATGCTGGTGGCCCTGGCCGGGCCCATGACCAACTTTCTGCTGGCCGGGCTCTGCGGCCTGCTGCTCTGGCTCACGCTCACCCTGCTGCCGCCCCTGCAGTGGCAGCACAGCACGGGCTACATCTTTGCCCTCAAAACCCTCCAGGCCGGGGTGATCATCAACTTTGGCCTGGCCTGGCTCAACCTGCTGCCCATTCCGCCGCTGGACGGCAGCAAGGTTGTGGCCTATTTTCTGCCCATGAAGGCGGCCCTGCGCTACCTGAGCGTGGAGCGCTACGGCTTTGTGATCCTCCTGGCCCTGCTCTTTACCGGGCTGCTGGGCCAGGTGCTCGGCCCTCTGGTAAGCGGCAGCGCCGTGGGCCTTTTGTCCCTGCTGGGTATTCTGTAAGGAAAGGAATCTGCTGATGAACGGCAAACCGCGCACTGTTTCCGGCATGCGGCCCACGGGCCCTCTGCACCTCGGCCACTACTTCGGCGTGCTCAAAAACTGGGTGGAACTGCAACACACGGAAGAAGCCTACTTCTTTGTGGCCGACTGGCACGCCCTGACCAGCGACTACGCCGACCCTTCCAAAATCCGCCGCAATATCCATGAAATGGTCAAAGACTGGATCGGTGCCGGCCTGAACCCGGAAAAGTGCGTCATCTTCCGCCAGTCTCACGTCAAGCAGCATGCGGAGCTTTCTCTGCTGCTCTCCATGATCACCTCCGTCTCCTGGCTGGAGCGCAACCCCACCTACAAAGAGCAGCAGCAGCAGATCAGCAACAAAGACCTGGGCAACGCGGGCTTCCTCTGCTATCCCGTGCTCATGGCCGCGGATATCCTCATGTACCGGCCCCACGGCGTGCCAGTGGGCGAAGACCAGCTGCCCCACATGGAGCTGACCCGCGAGATCGCCCGGCGCTTCAACAATTTTTACGGCGAGCTTTTCCCCGAACCCCAGGCCATGCTCACCCCGGCGGCCAAATGCCCCGGCCTGGACGGCCGCAAGATGTCCAAAAGCTACAATAACGGCATCTTCCTCTCGGACCGCATGGACGACATCACCGAAAAAGTGCGCGGCATGTTTACGGATAAAGCCCGCCTGCGCCGCGCAGACCCCGGCAACCCCGACGTCTGCAACCTCTTCCCCTACCATGTGCTGCTGAGCAGCGCCGAAGAGCAGGCCCAGATCCGCCAGGGCTGTACCAGCGCGCAACTGGGCTGCGTGGACTGCAAAAAAATATTCCTCAAAAATCTCGCCACGTTCCTGGAGCCTCTGCAGGAACGTCGCAATGCCGTGGAGGCCCGGCCCGGCGCTGTGGAAGAAATCCTGGAGCGCGGCAATGCCCGCGCCCGCGAGTTTGCGGAACAGACCATGGAACTGGCGCGCGAAAAAATGGGGCTCTGATGTGAAGCTGGTGGCCGTGGACTACGGCCTGGCCCGCACAGGCCTAGCCGTGTCCGACCCGGAAGAGCGGCTGGCCTTTCCCCTGCGCACCCTGCGCCTGGCCGACCACCCCGACCGCAAGGCCCTGCTGGACGCCCTGGCCGAGGCCATTGCCGCAACCGGGGCCCAGGCCGTGGTTATGGGCCTGCCCCTCTTGCCCGACGGGGAGGAAAGCCTGACCACCAGGCAGGTGCGCAACGTGACCAGACGCCTGCAGCGCCGCGTGCCCCTGCCCTTCTACTTTATGCCCGAGGAGCTGAGCTCTGAGGAGGCCTGGGCCGACCTGCGGGAGGCCGGGCTTGACGCGCGGCGCCGCAAAGCTGTGCTGGACCAGCAGGCCGCCGTGCGCATTCTGGAATCTTTTCTGGCCCTTGCGCCGCAACAGCGGAGACCGGCATGAAAACCTTTCTGCGTCTTGTGGGCGTGATCCTGCTGCTGGCCGTGGCCGGCGGCGGCTGGCTGGCCTGGGAGGCCCACACCTTTCTGACTACCCCGCCCGCCACGCCGGGCAAGGAAGCCTTTTTTGACGTGGCCCCCGGCGCGCGCCTGGATCAGGTGGCCGCCAACCTGGCCCGCGAGGGCCTGGTGACCGACGCCCGCCGCTTTGGCTACCTGGCCCGCTATAAAAAATGGGAGAACCGCCTCCAGGCCGGGCGCTTTGCCCTCAATACCGGCTGGACGCCCGACAAGGTGCTGGATACCCTGGTCAACGGGCAGCCCGTGCTCTTCCGCGTCACCGTGCCCGAAGGCCTTACCTGGTGGCAGACGGGCCGCCTGCTGGAAGAAGCCGGCCTGGCGCGCTTCGAGGACTTCCGCAAGGTGATCATGGACCCGGACTTCCTGCGCCACTACGGCATCCCCTTTGCCACGGCCGAGGGCTTTCTTATGCCCGACACCTACCTGCTGAAAAAAGGCGACGCGCTGGACCTGGCCCAGGCCAGGGCCGTAGCCGGACGCATGGTGGACAACTTCTGGCGCAAAACCGCCGCCGTCTGGCCCGGAGGCAAAAAACCCGCCGCGGCCGACCTTAAAACCTGGGTCGTCCTGGCCTCAGTGGTGGAAAAGGAAACCGCCGTGGAAGCCGAACGCCCCCGCGTGGCCGGCGTGTACCAGAACCGCCTGCAAAAGGGCATGCTCCTCCAGGCCGACCCCACCGTCATCTACGGCCTGGGCCCGGCCTTTGACGGCAACCTGCGCCGCAGCCAGCTGGACGACCCCGCCAATCCCTACAATACCTACCAGCGGCCTGGCCTGCCGCCAGGGCCCATCTGCTCCTTCGGCCTCACGGCCCTTGCCGCCGCCGTGCAGCCCGAAGCCCACAACTACCTCTACTTTGTCGCCAAAACCGACGGCGGGGAACACGTCTTCAGCACGAACCTCAACGACCACAACAAGGCCGTGCGCCAATACCTGCAAAACCGGCGCAAACGCTGATTCCCCCGCAACGTCACAAGGAGGCCACTGTGAAGTACCTGATCGTTGAAGATTTCTCCGGCCAGGCCGTGCCCTTCATCTTCCCCCGCCGCGTGGACCACAGCGACATGCGCGAGCAACTCCCCTACAGCCGCGTCATCGCCGCCGGCTTTGTGGAGCTGGGCCCCCAGGGCTTTATCTGCTCCGGCAGCAACCCGGAACTGGGCCTTGCCTCCCGCCCCGCAGAAGACGCCGCCATCATAGCCGAAGCCCTGCGCCAACGCTGACCCAGCGGGCGGCGTTGGGGAATTTTTTTGGGTGGGGGGAAGGGAACTTTTGTGAACAAAAGTTCCCTTCCCCCCACACCCCCCATCCTTCAAAAAACTTTTCTTCCCCCAGGCCCGCGCAGGCATCTCCAGCGGGCATGATGGAGCGCGCCTTACGCCTTGCCGCGGGTGACGGCCTCCCGGCGGCGGCGGGCCAGGGCGCGCAGGTCTTCCACATTGTCGCTCTCGTCCACAATCTCGCTGCCGAGGATCTCTTCCAGCACGTCTTCCAGCGAAACCACCCCTGAAAGCCCGCCGTACTCGTCCAGCACGGCAAAAAGATGCTCGTGGGCCTCCAGCATCTCGCGCAGGAGCACGTCCAGGGTCTGATTTTCCAGAATAAAATTGATGGGCCGCATAACGGCGGCGAGCTGCGCGCCGCCCTGGCCGTCGTGCAAGCTGCGGGCCAGGGCGCGGCGCTCCACAAAGCCCACGATGTCTTCGTTGTTGTCGCCGTACACGGGCACGCGGCTGAAATGCCAGATGCGCGGATCCTTGTAGGCGTCTTCCACGGTTTCGGTTTCCGGCAAAGAAAAGACCACGGTGCGCGGGGTCATAATGTCGTAGACGCGCTTCTGGTCCAGGGCCAGCACGTTGCGGATAAAGGCTTCCTCATAGGGCTTGATGCGCCCGGCCTGGCGCGAAAGGCTGGCCACGGCGCGGATGTCGTCTTCCGAAACCACCGGCCCGGCCGCGCGGGGCCGCACCACCAGCCGACTGATGCCGTCGGTAATCCAGAGAACCGGGGTCAGCAGCCGGGTGACCACCGCCAGGGGCCGGGCCATGGCCACGGCAATGGCTTCCGTGTGGGCCACGCCCAGGCTTTTGGGCAGAATTTCGCCCATCACCAGCACCAGGCCCGTAAAGCCCACGGCAAACAGGGCGGTGAAATCCGGGCCGAATGCGGCCAGAAAAGCCGCGCCGGCCACCGTGGCCCCGGCCGTGTTGGCAATGGTGTTGAGGGTAAGGATGGCGGCAATGGGCCGGTTGACGTCCAGCCGCAGCTTATAGAGCGCCGCCCCTGCCGGGCGGCCGGAACGCCGCAGCCGTTCAATGGCGGACCAGGGCAGGGAATAGAGCACCGATTCCGCCAGCGAGCACAAAAAAGATACGGCAATGGCCAAGGTGATGGAGAGCACAAGGGTCAGCATGTGGGGTTCCTGCAAGGAAGTCCGGGGCCGCAGGCCCCGGCAGGGCCAGCATAAGCCGTGCGGGGGCCGCTGGCAACGGCTGCGTGCAACGTTCGGGGAGGGGCCGCGCCCCTGAAGCGTTGCGGCCCCCACGGCCCTGCCGTCTCCCAGGGTACGGCCCTGCGTCCCCTGAGGAGAGCAAAATTTTTTGAAGGGGTTGGGGGCGTGTGGGGGAAGGGGGGACTTTTGTTCACAAAAGTTCCCCCTCCCCCCGCAGAAACGTTCCCCTCCCTTTGCTTCCCCTTAATAACAGGCGATATTGCTGTCTGTGCGGGGTTCTGTCGCGCCTACCAGCACGTTGTTGTCCAGGCGCAGGATCATCTGCCCGCGGCCAAAGGAGACGCTTTGGAGGGCCACTTCCGTCTCATGGCCGCGAGCGGCCAGCTGGCGGGCGGTTTCTATGGGGAAGGAGGGTTCCACCAGAAAACGGCGGTCGCCCACCCACTGCCAGCGGGGCGCGTCCAGGGCCTGTTGCGGATTGAGCTTGTAGTCCACAAGGTTGCACATGACCTGCACATGGCCCTGCGGCTGCATATAGGCCCCCATGACGCCCATGGGGCCCACGGGCCGTCCGCCCTGGGTGATGAAGGCGGGGATGATGGTGTGGTAGGTTTTTTTGCCGGGCCTGAGACAGTTGGCATGGCTGGGATCGAGGGAGAAATCCGCCCCGCGGTTCTGCAGGGCAATGCCCGTATCGCGCACCACGATGCCGGAGCCAAAGCCCATATAGTTGCTTTGGATATAGGAGACCATGTTGCCGTGCCCGTCGGCGGCGCAGAGGTAGACCGTGCCGCCCCGGGGCAGTTCCACGGGCGCGGGCAGGGCGGCGCGGTCTGTAATCTGGCGGGCGCGGGCCGCGCCGAAGGCCGGGTCGAGAAAAGCATGGTAGTCCACGCTCATGTGGCGGCTGTCCGTCACATAGCGGCGGCTGTCGGCAAAGGCCAGCTTCATGGCTTCCCACTGCAGGTGCCGGGCCTCCGCCTCAGGGAGGGTTCCCAGGGGAAATTCCTTGAGAATGTTGAGCGCCATAAGGGCCGTGATGCCCTGGCCGTTGGGCGGGATTTCCCACAGCTCATAGCCGCGGTAGGCCACGCTGATGGGCTCCACCCACTGGGGCTGGAAGGCCGCCAGATCCGCGGCCGTCAGGAAGCCGTGGAAGGCGGCGCTTTCCGCAGCTATGCGCGCGGCCAGATCGCCGCGGTAAAAATCTTCGCCCTGGCTTTGGGCAATGGCCGTGAGGCTGCGGGCGTGATCGGGCAGGCGCACGATTGCACCCGCCTGCGGAGGCTGCCCCTGCGGGACAAAGGTGCTGTACCAGGCGGCAAATTCCGGGCCGGTGCAGTGGGCGCGCAGCTTCTGAAAGGCTTCGTTCCACAGAAAGGCCAGCATGGGCGGCACGGGGTAGCCTTCTGCGGCATAGGTTATGGCCGGTTCCAGCAGGGTGGGGAAAGGCAGCTTGCCGAAGCGGGCGGAAAGGGCGGCCCAGGCCGCCACGGCTCCGGGCACGGTGACGGGCGTCCAGCCGTAGCGCGGCATGGCTGCGCCGCCGTGGCGGGCCAGGACTTTTTCTATGGAAATGGCCTGGGGCGCGGGGCCGCTGGCGTTGAGGCCGTGCAGGGCTTCGCCGTGCCAGACCAGGGCGAAGGCGTCGCTGCCCAGCCCGTTGGAGGTGGGCTCCAGCACGGTAAGGGCCGCGGCCGTGGCCACGATGGCGTCCACGGCGTTGCCGCCCTGGCGCAGCATGGCAAGGCCCGCCGCGGCGGCCAGCGCCGAGGAGGAGGCCACCATGCCGTTGCGGGCGTAGACGGGAATGCGTCGGGAGGGATAGGGCGCGTAGAGCGGGTCGAAATCAAAGGGCTGGCGCATGGCGGGCTCCAGAGCGGGGGGCCCCGGCGCGCAGCGGCGTCAGGGCCCTCCCGTGGGCGATGTTGGGCGATGGCCTTGCGGTGCGGTTACCGCACTTCCACGCACTGCCAGGGCAGGCCGTAGCGGTTGAGGTCTTCCATGAAGGGGTCTGGGTCCATCTGTTCCATATTCCAGACGCCGGGCTTGCGCCACAGGCCGGAGGCCACCATCTTTGCGCCGATCATGGCGGGCACGCCTGTGGTATAGGAAATGGCCTGGGAGCCCACCTCGGCATAGCAGGCTTCATGGTCGCAGATGTTGTAGATGTAGACGGTTTTTTCCTTGCCGCCCTTGACGCCGCGCAGCACGTCGCCAATGCAGGTCTTGCCCTTGGTGAGGGGGCCGAGGGAGGCCGGGTCGGGCAGCAGTTTGGCCAGGAACTGAATGGGCACAATGTCCTGGCCCTGGAATTTGACGGGATCAATGCGGGTCATGCCCACGTTGCCCAGCACCTTGAGGTGGTTCAGGTAGTTGTCCGAAAAAGTCATCCAGAAGCGGGCCCGGCGAATGCCCTTGAGGTTGCGCACCAGGGATTCCAGCTCCTCGTGGTACATAAGATAGCACTTTTTGGGGCCGATGCCGTCGGGGAAGTCGTAGGTCATGGACCAGGAGAGGGGGTCGGTTTCCACCCATTCGCCGCGTTCCCAGTAGCGGCCCCGGGCCGTGACCTCGCGGATGTTGATTTCCGGATTGAAGTTGGTGGCAAAGGGCTGGCCGTGGTCGCCCGCGTTGCAGTCGATGATGTCCAGCACCTGCACTTCGTCCAGCTGGTGCTTGAGGGCCCAGGCCGCGTAGACGTTGGTCACGCCGGGGTCGAAGCCGGAACCCAGCAGGGCGGTGAGCCCGGCCTCGCGGAAGCGTTCGCCGTAGGCCCACTGCCATTTGTATTCAAATTTGGCCGTATCCAGGGGTTCGTAGTTGGCGGTATCCACATAGTGCACGCCGCATTCCAGGCAGGCGTCCATAATGTGCAGGTCCTGGTAGGGCAGGGCCACGTTGCAGACCAGGTCGGGCTTCAGATCCCGCAGCAGGGCGCAGAGCTCCGGCACGTTGTCCGCGTCCACCTGCGCGGTGCTGAGGTCCGCATCCAGGCGTTTTTTAACGCTTTGGGCGATGGCGTCGCACTTGGCGCGGGTGCGGCTGGCCAGGGTGATATGGCTGAAGGCCTGTTCGTACTTGGCGGCCTGGGCGCACTTGTGGGCCACCACGCTGCCCACGCCGCCCGCGCCGATGATGAGAAGATTGGCCATGATGTCTATAACCTCGTCTGTTGCAGGCGTGGAGGCCTTTTTCAAAAAGGGCCTCCCTCACAAAATGCCCCTACCGCGGCCGCCGTCTGGTTCTGTCCAGCCGTTCCTGCATGAGGAAGCGGCCCGTAACGGAGTTGGGGTCGGCCACGATGGCTTCGGGCGTGCCCGCGGCCACGATGCGGCCGCCGTTTTCTCCGCCGCCGGGGCCCATATCCAGCACATAGTCCGCGGCCAGGATCATGTCCGTATTGTGCTCGATGACCACCACGCTGGCGCCGCGGTCCACCAGGGCGTGGAGCACCTTGATGAGCTTGCCCACCTCGTGCATGTGCAGGCCGGTGGTGGGTTCGTCCAGGATGTACATGGTGCCGGGCAGGGAGCGCTTGCCCAGCTCGCGCGAGATTTTGATGCGCTGGGCTTCGCCGCCGGAGAGGGTGGTGGCGGGCTGGCCCAGGCGCAGGTATTCCAGGCCCACTTCCTCCAGCACGGCCAGGCGGCGTTCCAGGGCGGGATAGCTGCTGAAGAGCTCGCGGGCCTGGCGCACGGTGAGCTCCAGCACGTCGGCGATGTTCAGGCCTTTGTAGCGCACTTCCAGGGTTTCGTGGTTGTAGCGGCGGCCCTTGCACACGTCGCAGGTGACGTAAATATCTGGCAGAAAGTGCATTTCCACCCGAATCTGGCCGTCGCCGCCGCAGGCTTCGCAGCGGCCGCCGCGCACGTTGAAGCTGAAGCGGCCGGGTTTGTAGCCGCGCTTGCGGGCGTCGGGCGTCATGGCGAAAATATTGCGGATTTCGTCAAAAATCTTGGTGTAGGTGGCCGGGTTGGAGCGCGGGGTGCGGCCGATGGGGGTCTGGTCAATGGCCACGATGCGCTCCACGGGCGCGGCGTCATTGGTATAGCTCAGGCCGGCGATGCTGCCGGGCTGGTCCACGCGCTGCCCCAGGTTCAGGGCCAGGTGCTTGTAGAGGGTATCCACCACCAGGGAGCTTTTGCCGGAGCCGGAAACGCCCGTGACGCAGGTAAGCACGCCCAGGGGGATGCGGCAATCAATGTTCTGCAGATTATTGGTGGCGATGCCGTGGAGCAGCAGCGCGCCCTTGCCCTCGCGGCGCTGGTCGGGCAGGGGGATGCTGGCGTCCCCGCGCAGGTAGCGGGCCGTGAGGGTATCGGCCCGCAGGAGCTGATCCACGGAGCCCTGAAACATGATCTGCCCGCCCTGCGCCCCGGAGCCGGGGCCCAGCTCAATGACCGTATCCGCCGCGCAGATGGTGGCCTCGTCGTGCTCCACCACCAGCACGGTGTTGCCGCGGGCCTGGAGGGAGCGCAGGGTGCCCAGAAGGCGTTCGTTGTCGCGGGGGTGCAGGCCGATGGAGGGTTCGTCCAGCACATAGGTGACGCCCACCAGGCCGGAGCCCAGTTGGGAGGCCAGGCGGATGCGCTGGGCCTCGCCGCCGGAAAGGGTGGCCATGGAGCGGCCCAGGGAGAGGTACTCCAGCCCCACGTTGCGCATGAAGGACAAACGGTGGGTAAGCTCCTTGAGCAGGGGTTCGGCGATCAGGGCATGGCGGCCCGTGAAGCTGCGGCGCGCCAGCCAGTCCAGGGCGCGCTCCACGGAAAGAGCGCAGAACTGGGCGATATTCAGATCGTCCACCCGCACGGCCAGGGCGCTGGGGTTGAGGCGCGCGCCGCGGCAGTCCGGGCAGTCCATGGTCTGGCGGAAGCGCGAGAGCGCCTCGCGCCAGGCTTCGCCGTACTGCATGCCGCTTTCCAGCAGGGGGATGACGCCGGGCCAGCGCGTCGCGTCCGCACGCACCTGGCTTTGCGCCTTCATGGCCTGGACAAAGTGTTCGCTCTGATAGTCGCCCGCTGCGCCCAGGGCCACGCTGCCGCCCATCCAGTTGCGGCGCAGGCCCAGGGAGGCGCGCGCCGGGCGGCCGTGTTCATCCTCGCCGTAAAACAGGGCGGCCAGGGCGTCTTCGGAAAATTTTTCCAACGGGGTGGAGAGGCTGAACTTGAAGCGGGTGCCCAGGGCCTTGAGGGCCGCCTCATAGCGGGCAAAGGCCTTGCCCGTCCAGGGCAGCAGCGCCCCTGTGCTGAGCGAAAGCCCCATGTTGGGCGCGATGAGGCGCGGTTCAAAGTAGTCCACGCCGCCCAGGCCCACGCAGCGGGGGCAGGCCCCCTGGGGGCCGTTGAAGGAAAAGAGCTGCGGGCTCAGGGCCGGGAGGGAAATGTGGCAGTGCGGGCAGACCGAAGTGGTGGACTGCACCGCGTCCTGTTCCCCCTGGGGCAGGTCGGGCCGGTGCACCACCAGCCGCCCGTCGCCGAAGCGCAGGGCCAGCTCCACGGAATCGGCCAGCCGCCCGCGGATGCCCTCCTTGTTGACCAGGCGGTCCACCACCAGGTCGATGCTGTGCTTTTTGTTTTTATCCAGCTCAGGCAGGGCGTCCAGGGTATGAAAGGCGCCGTCCACGCGCACGCGGGCAAAGCCTTCGGCCTTGAGCTTTTTGAATTTGTCCTGATGCGTGCCTTTTTGCAGCTCCACCAGCGGGGCCAGAACCATGAACTTTGCGCCCTGGGGCAGGGCCAGAATGTCCGCAATGATTTCGTCCGTGGCGCGGGCTTCAATGGGCCGTCCGCACTGGGGACAGTACATGCGGCCCAGGCGGGCGTAGAACACGCGCAGAAAGTCGTAGATTTCCGTTACCGTGCCCACGGTGGAGCGCGGGTTGCGCGAGACGCTCTGCTGCTCCAGGGAGATGGCCGGGGAAAGGCCCTCAATCTTCTCCACGTCGGGCTTGTCCATCTGGGGCAGGAACTGGCGGGCGTAGGTGGAAAGGGATTCCACATAGCGCCGCTGGCCTTCGGCGTAGACGATGTCAAAGGCCAGGGTGGACTTGCCGGAACCCGAAGGCCCGCAGACCACTACCAGCTCGTCCCTGGGGATATCCAGGCTGATGTCGCGCAGGTTGTGCTGCCGGGCCTTGACGATGTGGATGCAGGGCTTTTTGCCGTCGCTCATAGGGAAAGACGCTGCCGCCAGGATTGCACGGTATTGGACAGGAGCATGGCAATGGTCATGGGCCCCACGCCGCCGGGCACCGGGGTGATGGCCCGGGCTTTCTGACTTACGGCGGCAAAGTCCGCATCGCCGCAAAGGCCCTGGGGCGTGCGGTTGATGCCCACGTCAACAACCACCGCGCCTTCGCGCACCATGTCGGCGGTAATGCTGCGCGGCCGGCCCATAGCCAGGAACAGAAAATCCGCCTGACGGCACTGCGCCGCCAGGTCCGGCGTGCGGGAGTGGCACACGGTTACCGTGGCGTCGCCGTAGGGGCCGGGCTGGGTAAGCAGCATGGCCAGGGGCTTGCCCACAATGTTGGAGCGCCCCACCACCACGGCCCGGCAGCCCGCCGTGGGCAGCTCGTAACGCCGCAACAGCTCCATGACCCCGGCAGGCGTGCAGGAAACAAAGCCCGGCAGGCCTACGGAAAGCCGCCCCACGTTCATGGGGTGGAAGCCGTCCACGTCCTTGTCCGGATCGATGGCCAGCAGGCAGGCCTGAGCGTCCAGGCCGCCCGGCAGGGGCAGCTGCAGCAGGATGCCGTCCACGGCCGGATCCGCATTGCAGGCGCGGATCAGGGCCAGCAGATCCGCCTGGCTGGTGCCTGCGGGCAGATGGTGCGGAAAGGACACGATGCCCGCTTCGGCGCAGGCCCGTTCCTTGTTGCGCACATAGACCTGCGAGGCCGGATCCTCGCCCACCAGAATCACCGCCAGGCCCGGCGCGCGCGCGCCCTCGGCCCGCGCGGCGGCCACGGCCTCGGCCAGCTCGGCCCGCAGGGCCGCGGCCGTTGCTTTGCCGTCGATCAGAAGCATGTTTTCTCCACAGGTAGAAGGGGGGAAATTTTGTGGGGGAGGGCCCCTGATGCAAAAGGGTTTCCTCCCCCACGCCTTTTCCCGATAACGTCAGGGCACTGCACCCTGGCAATGCCCAGGCGGCAGTGCGGGCAGACGCTCGCCGCGCAGGCGCGGGTACGCGCCGGAATGCGCGGGTACGCGCCGGAATGCGCGTCCGCCTGCCCTTGCGAACGTGCGTTCCCACGGGCAGCGCGCACGGCTCCGGCATCAGAGGCAGGCCGGAAGCCGCACCGGGCCCGAAGGCGCGTTATTGGTCCGAGCCTTCCTGCAGGTAATACTCCGCCATAATGGGGCCGAAGAATTCGGCGTCCTCGTCCAGCTCTTCTTCAATGCGCAGCAGCTGATTATACTTGGCCATGCGCTCCGAGCGGCAGAGGGAGCCGGTTTTGATCTGCCCGGCATTGAGGCCCACGGCCAGGTCAGCGATGAAGCTGTCTTCCGTTTCGCCGGAACGGTGCGAGATGACCGTGCTGTAGGAGGCTTCCTTGGCCATTTCCACGGTATCGAGGGTTTCGGTGACCGTGCCGATCTGGTTCAGCTTGATAAGGATGGCGTTGGCCACGCCCGCGTCAATGCCCTCGGCCAGGATGGCCGGATTGGTGACGAAGACGTCGTCGCCCACCAGCTGGATGCGGTCGCCCAGCGCGCCCGTGAGCATGCCCCAGCCGTCCCAGTCGCCCTCGGCCATGCCGTCCTCAATGGAGATGAGGGGGTATTTGTCCGCAAATTCGGCCAGCCACTGGCTCATTTCAGCGTTGTTGAAGGTTTTGCCCTCGCCCGCCAGCACATAGGAGCCGTCCTTATAAAATTCCGAGGCCGCCGCATCAATGGCCAGGGCCACCTCGCGGCCGGGATTGTAGCCCGCCTCTTCGATGGCCTTGATGATGTAGCTGAAGGCTTCGTCGTGGTTCTTGAGGTTGGGGGCAAAGCCGCCCTCGTCGCCCACGCTGGTCACGTGGCCGTCCTTTTTGAGGATGGCCTGCAGGGTGTGGAAGATCTCCGCGCCCATGCGCAGGGAATCGGCAAAGGTCATGGCCCCCACGGGCATGATCATGAACTCCTGAATATCCAGGTTGTTGGGGGCGTGCGCGCCGCCGTTGACGATGTTCATCATGGGCACGGGCAGCACCTTGGCGTTGATGCCGCCCAGATACTTGTAGAGGGGCAGGCCCAGGTACTCAGCAGCCACGCGGGCGCAGGCCATGCTGACCCCCAGCATGGCGTTGGCCCCCAGACGGGACTTGTTGTCCGTGCCGTCCAGGTCAATAAGGGTATTGTCGATCTGCACCTGGCGCAGCACGTCCATGCCCGTGAGGGCGTCGGCGATTTCGCTGTTGACGTGCTCCACGGCCTTGGTCACCCCTTTGCCGCCATAGCGCTTTTTGTCGCCGTCGCGCATTTCCAGCGCCTCGCGGCTGCCGGTGGAAGCGCCGGAAGGCACAGCGGCCCTGGCGCTGTGGCCCGACTCCAGCGTCACTTCCACCTCCACGGTGGGATTGCCGCGCGAATCAAGAATCTCACGGCCGAAAACCGAGGCAATGCTGCTCATGGATAGCTCCTTTTGCCCTGCGGGCGATGATTGCGAAAAAAGTGCGCCGGACGGCGCGGCGTCAGCGGTCCAGCGTATCCCGCTGCTCGTAGTACAGGCGGCGTAGACCTTCAAGCAGCAGCATGGGCGTCACCTGGTCAAATACCGGGCTCACCCTGGCGATGGCGTCGGCAAAGCCGCCCGTGCCCAGCACCTTTGTGGGGCCGGGCAGCTGGCGCTTGAGCCGCTGGGCCAGGCCCTCCACCATGCTGGCAAAACCGAAAACCAGCCCGTGGCGCATGCTGGTGCTGGTGTTGCGGCCCGGAGAGGGCTCTGTGGCGCGCACGTCCAGATTAATGCGCGGCAGCTTGGCCGCCGCGCCGGAAAGCGCCGCCAGCGCCGTGCGCGGGCCGGGAAATATCAGGCCGCCCAGGTAGGCGTCGCCGCTCACGCAATCCAGGGTGACAGCCGTGCCGAAATCCACCACCAGAATGGACGGGGCCTCAGGGCAGAGCCGCCGCGCCGCATAGGCCCCCACCAAGCGATCGGCCCCCACTTCGCAGGGGCGCTCGTAGCGGTTTTCCAGGGGCACGGGCAGATCCTTGCCCACCCGGTGCAAGGGGCAGTTCAGATACCGGGCCACGGATTCGCGCAGCAGGGGGTCAAAGCCCGGCACCACCGAGGAGGCCACGCAGCCGGCCAGTTGCCCAGGCGTTACGCCCGCATGGCGCAACAGCGCAAGCAGGGTAAGCCCCAGGTTGTCCGCCGTCTGCCCTATATCCGTGTGCAGGGTGTAGGAGGTCAGCACCCGGCGCGCGTCCGCCAGGCCGATTTTGACCGAAGTGTTGCCGATGTCAAACAACAGAAGATCGCACTCCATACCTGCCCCCCCCTGACGGCCGTTCTTACGCGCAGCCGCAGTATGCCCCATCCCTGGCCGGGAAGCAAGGCGCGCCCCGGCCCTTCAGCGGCGGCGCGCGCCCAGGACGTTGGGCAGCAGGGCCCGCAGGTCGCCGGTCACCAGCAGGCCCGCGGCGCTTTTGCCCGCAAGCTCTCTGGTCAACGCCGGAGAGCGCACCAGCAGCCCGGCCTGGCCGCCGCCTTCCACATACATGACCGTGCGCACATTAAGGGGTAGGTGCAGCAATTGCTGGGCAAAGGCGTAGGCCTCCACGGGCTGACGGCAGTGCAGAAAAAGGATCTGCCCGTCCCCGTCCACGGCCACGGCCGAAATGGAGTAGAGCGGCCCCCCAGGCGACCAGAGGATGCGCCGGTCCGCGCTGGTCATGCGGTAGTTCTGCACCACCAGGCGGTAGTGGTTGAGCTGGTCCTGCCAGTCGGGGGCGTCCTTATCCAGGATAGTGGCCCGCGGCAGAGCGTCGTTATCGGGGCCGGCCACAAAAAAGGCCCCGAAGCGCTGCACCAGGCGGCCGTTATTGACGTGCGCGCCCTCCCGCATATAGCCCGTGCTGGTCAGCCCGTCGGGCAGGTACATGCTGGCGTTGATGGCGGCGGCAAGGTTGTACTGCTCGCCCCACTGGCTCAGGGCCCGCGGCGGGCCGCCGTCCAGCGAGCGCGCGCAGAGGACAAAATCAAAGCGTTGGGGATCAATGCGCAGGGCCGTGAGCAGGGCTTCGCTCTCGTGGAGCTGAAATTCGCCGAACAGCAAACCCGGCTCCAGTTCCCGCCAGGCGGCGCGGCCCGCGCTGTCCACCCCGCCCTGGGGCGGTCCGCCCTGCCCGCCGGGCGCGGCCGCGCCATCGGAAGGGGCAACGCCCAGGCCTTCGGCCGGGGAGGCCGGGCTTTCCGGGGCAAGGCTTGCGGCTGGCGCGGGGGCGAAAAACGGCACAGCCCCCGCGTCCCGGATCGCAGCTGCGGCACCAGCCCCGGCAGCGGGCGGGGCCGTCGGAAGGGCTGGCGCGGCCGGGGCGGTTGCCGCCTCCGGCGGCAGGGCCGGCGCAGCGGATGCGGCGCGCCCTGAATCGGGCTCCGGAGCGGCGCTGCGGGCCGGGCCGGGGGCAGCGGGCGCAGCAAACGCCGGGGGCGCGGCATCGTCCGGCAGGGCGCGGGCAAGGCCCACGGCAATCCAGGCCCACAGCGCGGCGCAGCACAGCCCGGCCGCGAGCCCGAAGGCCCGCCGCCCATGCCGCCCTCCCGCGCGGGGAGGCCCCCCGGCCGAAGCCGCACCTGCTGCTGGAATCTTTTTTGTTGTCATAGTGCGCCTGCTGCCCCTGAATTACGACCAGTTGCGGCTTTTGGCAAGATTGCCCGCCAGGGGCAGGCGCGGACGGCGCAGCTACCTGGGCGACAGACTTGACATATCAACTTATCTTGATATTGTTATTAAGTGGATTGACCACGCTCCTGCGCGTATCATTATCAAAGAGGATGGCAGTATGAACATTGGCCGCAAGATCCGCGCCGTTGGCGCGCCCTTTTGCTCCCTGGAATTTTTCCCGCCTGCCGATGCGGCCCAGCTGCCGGCGTTTTACGCCACAGTGGAGCGGCTGCGCGCGCTGGACCCCCTCTTTGTTTCCGTGACCTACGGCGCGGGCGGGGCCCGACAGCAGAACACCCTGACCGTCACCGCGGAGCTGGCCCGCCGGGGTTTCACGGCTATGGCCCACCTCACCTGCGTGGGGGCGGAGCCGGAATCCATTGCGGGCTTTCTGCAGGCCCTGCGCGCCGCCGGGGTGGACAATGTGCTGGCCCTGCGCGGTGATCCGCCCGCGAACCGGCCTGAGGACAAGCCCTGGGACTGGAGCCGGGCGCATTTTCACCACGCTGCGGATCTAGTGGCCTTTGCCCGCCAGCGCGAGCCCGGCATGGGCATCGGCGTGGCGGCCTACCCTGCGCCGCACCCGGAATCCCCCTCCTTTGCCGAAGACCGCCGCCGCACGGCGGAAAAGCTCCGCGCCGGCGCGGATTTCGCCCTGACCCAGCTTTTTTTTGACGCCCGCGAGTATGAGGATCTGGTGGCCCGGCTGCGCGCCCAGGGCATTGCCATCCCCATTGTGCCCGGCATTCTGCCCATCCAGAGCTTCGATTCCCTGCGTCGGGTGCTTGCCCTGTGCGGGGCCAACATTCCCGGCAAGCTCTACCTTGATCTGGAAGCCGCCGACGCCAGGGGCGGCGCGCAGGCCGTGCGGGAAGTGGGCCTGGCCTTTGCCGTGCGCCAGATCCGTCGTCTGCTGGAAAGCGGCGCGCCGGGCGTGCACCTTTACACCCTCAACAAGGCCGACCTCTGCCTGCGTCTGGCGCAGGAGACGGGGCTGAGCCACGACAAGGCATGCGCCCCTTCGTCCTGAGCCTGTTTGCAGCCCTGCTGCTGGCCTGTGCAGGGGTGGCCTGGCTGGCGCCGGAAATGGCCCGCTAGGGCCTTCCCGTCAGCGCTGAGCCCACCCAGCGCGAAAGCGTCTGCACCCTGCTGGCGCACGAAACGCAGCGTCGCCTGACGCCGCGCTTCAGCCCGGCAGGGCACTTTTTTGCGGCCCCCATCCGCGTAACCTTGACCACGGAACAGCCCGAAGCCCGCATCCACTATACGCTGGACGGTTCAGAGCCCACGGCGCAAAGCCCCCTTTATACGGAGCCCATCAGACTCGGCCCCGCAAAGAACACGACCTGCGTGGTGGTCAAGGCCAGGGCCGTGGCAGGGGACCGGACCAGCGCCGCCAGCGTGCACAGCTATTTTTTTGATCCCCACATTGCGGCGCGGTTCTCCTCCTACGTCTTTTCCCTTTCCACAAACCCGGACAACCTTTACGGCCACGAACGCGGCATTCTGGTGCCCGGCAGGCTGCGCGCCCTTTCCGAAGCGCAGCATCCCTATCTCGACGCCACCGCGCACAACGCCAACTACAAAGGCCGCGGGCGGGAGTGGGAACGCCCCGTCGCGGTAGAGGTTTTCAGCCCGGAAGGCACGCGCATCCTGGAGCAGGCGGCCGGGCTGCGGGTTTTTGGCGGGGTTTCGCGGCACGCGCTGCAAAAATCCCTGCGGCTTATTGCGCGCAAAAGCTACGAAAAAGGCCACGGCAAATTCGACTATCCTTTTTTCCCGGAATTGGCCCTCCCGACTGCGCCGCGCCCTATGTTGGCCTTTGACGGACTGGTGCTCAGCAACGGCGGCCAGGATCTGGAAGACGCGCAGCTGCGCACGCCCCTGCTCACCCGGCTGGCCGCCAAGGCCGGCTATCTCTGGGTGGCCCCGTCCCATTCCGCGGCGGTGTTTCTCAACGGCGCGTACTACGGGCACGCCTTTTTGACCACGCGCGTGGACGACAGCTTTCTGGCCGATGCGCTGCACGTGTCCAAAGGGGACATCACCGTTCTAGACGGCGGCGTGCGCGAGTTGCGTTCTTCCCCCAAGTACCCGCATCTGCTGCATTTAAGGGAAATTACGGACTTCCGCAGGCTTGCCGAAGCCTGTGCAGACCGCCCCATGGACGCCGCGCTGCTTACGGCCGTTGCCCGGCAGGTGGATGTGGACAACCTGCTCTCCTACTACGTCGCTGAAATTTATGTGGACAACCGGGACTGGCCCGATGACCAGAACAACGTCAGAGTCTGGCGCTACAGCGGCGACACGACGCTCCCCCTGCCGGAGCTGGACGGCCGCTGGCGTTATGTGCTCTATGATCTGGACGCTACGGCCATGAGCCTGTGGCACGGCATGCAAGGGGCAGACGCCCCTTCTCTTGCCCGGGTTATGAAAAAGAGCCCCATCTTTGCCGCCCTGCTCACGCGGCCGGAGCTGGCGGCGCAATTTGCCAACAACCTGTGCGACATGGCCTTTGCCCACTTTACCCCGGACAAAGTGCGCGCCGCCATGGCGGCCCTGGACGCCGTCAGCCTGAAGGAAATCCGCTACGCGGCCGCACACGGCGCGTACAGCCCGCCGGGGCTGGGGCAGAAAATTATGGCCGGGCGGCAAAACATTCTGCGTTTTTTTGAAGAGCGCCCGGCGCATATGCTGCACGAGCTGCGAGAAACTTTCGGATATACTGAGCTTTATGAAGTTTCTGTACAGGGCCGGGCCCGCTGCGGCACCATCGCTGGCGAGAACCCTGTGGGCTGGTATTTTGTGGAAAATCCAGTTATAGTTGCTCCTTTACTGACGCCCACCGTCGCCTTTGACCACTGGGAGGTCAACGGCGTTGTCCGCCGCGGGCCGACCCTGGCGGTTTCCGCCCAGGACGCGGTAGACGGGCGCGTGCGGGTTGTCCTGGCGACGCGGCCGCATCCCGTGCCTTTCGCGCTGGAAGAAGCCTACGACCAGGGCGCCCTGTGCGGTTTTACCCTGCGCAACGTGAGCGACGCGCCCCAGAGTGCGGACGGCCTGTATCTGAGTGACCGCCTGGATAAACCGCGCAAATATCGCTTAAAAGATTTGACGCTGCAGCCCGGCGAGTTCGCCCAGTTTGTGGGCAAGGGCCACCGGCATGCCAAGGCGCTGTTGCGGCGCAACGTCAACTTCAACCCCAGAAAGGGCGAGACCGTCTACCTGCGGGACGCGGCGGGAAACATCCTGTCCTCCATCCCGGTGCGGTAGTCCGCTCCAGTTTTGGGCAGCCTGGTGCACCATGACCGAAGAACTCCGCAAACTGCTGCTTCTGCTCTCGCAGCAGGAAAGCCTCAGTTTTGTCTCCCTCGCCACCACCATGACCGTGGCCCTGGGCTGCGGCCTGGCTATCTATCTGCTCTATAAATATTTTTACCGCGGCGTGATCTACAGCGAAAATTTCGGCGTGCTGCTGCTTCTGGTCAGCGGCGTCACGGCTTTCATCATCATTACCATCGGCACCAACTTCGTGCTTTCGCTGGGCATGGTGGGCGCGCTGTCCATTGTCCGCTTCCGCGCGCCGATCAAGGATCCCCTGGACGTGGGCTTCCTGTACTGGAGCATCGCGGCCGGACTTACGGCCGGGGCGCGTCTCTACATGGTGGCGGTATTCGGCACGGCCGTGCTGGGGCTGGTCTACATTCTCATGCACGCCGTGCACAAGGGCCGGCGCGTCTTCCTGCTCATCCTGCGCTACGCCGCCGAGGCCGAGACGGCCGTGGTCGGTCTGCTTGCGCCCCTCAAGGGCAAGCTGAAGAACAAGAGCGTCAGCGGCGGCCTGACGGAGCTGACTCTGGAAGTCCGCGTCAAAGACGGCCGGACGGCCTTCATAGAGCCCTTAACCGCCGTTCCCGGCGTGGAAAGCGCCACCCTGGTGGAATATAACGGCGATTATGTTTAGAGCAGATCAACTTTGAGAATATGCATTCTCAAAGTTCAAGGCACGCTTGTTTCGGCGCTTAACAGCGCAATAAATTGCGCTTACGCCTCCACAACGGGCGTCTGCTTTAGCTGAAGCCGTGCTCCATAAGGCAGAACCGGGCCATGACGTACTTGGAAATGGCCAGCTGCGTCATCTCCATGCCGGAAAACAGCCGGGCCGCCGCATCGGGCAGGAAACCGTCGTATTTCAGCTCCAGAATCGTGAGCCCGTCTGTCTGCACGGGCAAGAGAACCGCGCTCCCTGGTCGGGCGGCGCGCAGGCCGCTGTCAAAGGTCACGCGCACGTTGCCGGGCGCATAGCTGAAGGCCTCCCGGTCATAGTCCACCTGCACCACGGGGCGCAGCCCCGCCCGCAGCCAGGCGGCGTAAAAAGCCCGCCACACCGGTGCCTGCTCCCCCGCCGCGCAGCCGAAATCGCCCCGGCACAGCCGCCGGAACTGCTCCGGCGCGAGCCAGACCTGGTCCTTGCGGGAAAGATCGCCGCATTTGTGCTTGCGCTCCAGCCGCGCCTTCTCCGTCGCCCCGTCGTACCAGCGCAGCCGCCATTTGTCCCGCACCAGGGCCCCGCACTGCTTCTGGCGCAACGCCGTATCGTAAAGGTCGTCAAAATACAGGCTGCTGATGTGGTAAGGGCCGTTCTGCGCATGCCTGTCCGGGCGCAGCAGCCAAGCCACGCGCTGTCGCAACGTCAGCGCGTCCCCAGGCGTGAGGTAGTATTTGCGTTCGCAGCGGAATCCGCGCTGTACGGATGTGGCCCGCGCAGGCACTGGCAGTGAGAAGAGGGGCATTATTGTATGTTACCCTTTGATGACGCCGAAGTAAAGCGGCGCTTCCGGGCCGTGCGCCGTATTGACCGCCTTCCCCTCTCCACGGTAGGTTGTGCGCCATGACAGGTTCCATCCAAAAAGGCCACGGCAGCCTGCTGCTGGCCGTCTGCGCCTCCCTCTTCTGCATGCCCTTCATGATGGCGGGGGTCAACGCCGTGCTGCCCCCCCTGGGGCACAGCCTGCACGCCAGCGCGCGCGAGCTGGGCCTTATGGGGGCCTTCTATTCCATGGGGCTGGCCGTGTTCCAGCTGGCGGGCGGCAGCCTGGGCGACATCTGGGGCTACCGCCGCGTTTTCCTCTGGGGCGTAGGCATTTTTGCCCTTACGGGCGCGCTGCTCGGCTTTGTCACCTCTGTGCCCGTTTTTCTGGCCCTGCGTTTTGTTCAGGGGCTGGGCGGGGCCATGTTCAACGCCTGCGGCCTGGCCCTGCTGGCCTCGGCCGCGCCCGACGGCAAGCGCGCCTCCTACCTGGGCTACAGCGGCTCGGCCGTATACGCGGGCATTGCCTGCGGCCCGCCCCTGGCCGGGCTGGTGGCCGGCAACCTGAGCTGGCGCTGGCTCTTCTGGGGCAATGCCCTGGCCTGTGTGGGCGTCTTTCTGCTCATGCGCTGCGCCGTGCGCCTGGACTGGAGCCCCGCCAAAGAGCGCTCCTTTGACTGGCGGGGCTGCGGCGTCTACGCCATGGCCATGACCGCCCTGACCTTCGGCTCCTCCGAGCTGGCCGACGCCCCCCTCCTGGCCGGGGGACTGCTGGCGGCCTTCGTTCTGCTGCTGGCCCTGTTCTGCCGCCTGGAGCTCAACAGCCCGCACCCCCTTCTGGATCTGCGCCTGCTGGCCCGCAACAGGGTTTTTGCCCTCTCCTCCCTGGCGGCCTTCATCAACTACAGTTCCTTTTTCGGGGTCATGTTCTTTTTCAGCCTCTATCTGCAGCTGGGCCGGGGGCTCAGCGTGCAGCAGGCCGGGCTCTTTCTGGCCGTGCAATCGCTGGTCCAGGCCATGACCACCCCCCTGGCCGCCCGGCTCTGCGCCGCGTTTCCGCCGGGCAGGGTCAGCGCCGTGGGCGTGGGCCTCTGCGGCCTGGGGCTGCTGGTCTGCGGCTTTCTGCGGCTTGATTCGCCCTTCTGGCTGCTGTTCGGGGCCATGGGCCTGCTGGGATCGGGCATCAGCCTGTTTGCCCTGCCCAACACCACCATCATCCTGGAAAGCGCGGGCCGGGACCATGTGGGCCAGGCATCGGGCCTCACCGGCGCGGTGCGCACGGGCGGCCAGCTCATCAACATGGCCTGCATCACCCTGACCCTGGGCTTCTTCCTGGGCGACAAACCCGCCAACGTCCAGAACATCGACGCCTTCATGGCCGCCATGCGCACGGACCTCATCATCTTCGGCCTGCTCAACCTCCTGGCCGTGGGCTGCGTGCTGGCCCGCAACCGCAGCTGAGAAGAATTTGGAGAGGCTTTGCGGGGGACGAGAACTTTTGAGCGCTGCACTGTCTTTGCCCGTAACTAGCGCTGCTGTCTTTGCCCGTAACTTCCTTCGTCGTAACGGGCTAAGCTGCCCCCCAATTCCCCCCCCCATACCCCCTCATCCTTCAAAAAACTTTTTCCCCCAGATAACGCGACAGGCGTACTCAGGATGAGGGTGGGGAGTTTTTTGGGGGAGAAATGCGGGCGCAGCTGACGGCGGGGCGTAAAAGACTCTAAAGTTTTTTTGCAGTCTGCCGAAAAAATGGGGTGAGGACGGTACACGCCATGGCCGACGCCACTACCGCACGTCTGCGCACCATGCTGCAGGGTTACGAGCAGCAGCTCCTGGCGGCCCGCAGATTGGCGCGCTTCCGCGCCCGCCGTCGGCTGGCCGTGGGCGAAGACCCGCGCGAACCGGACCCGACGCCCAAGCGGCGCGCCACCGTGGAACAGGTGGCCAGAGAGCTTTACGACATGCTGCTCTACACGGGCAGCGACAACCCGGTGGTGGAAGACATCCGCCGGGAACTGAGCAAGGAGGTGGGGCGCGAGGTGCGCTTCACCTATCCGCCGGGCGGCAGCCTGTGCGTGGTGGCCCAGGGGCCCGACGCCGCTGAAGCCCTTACTGCGGAACAACAGCGCGCCGCGCGCCGCGCCCTGTGGGGCATCACGCGCCGCCGGGTGGACGCCGGCGTGCTGGACCCCGCCGCCGGCAAGCCGGCGGACGATTCCCAAAGCAAGATCTGAGTTTCCCGCGCGGCCTGCTTCTGACCGTGCCCGAGGGAGATCCCCATGAAGATAGAAAATAACGTCCAAACATTTTTTGATCCCTATGCCGCCTCCTCGGCGACGGACAAGGCCACGCAGGCCCGGGCAGCGGATGCCGCCGCCCCCCAGACCGAAGGCGGCGATACGGTCAGCGTCTCGCAGGACGCCCTGCTCCTGACCGAAGCCCGCCGCACAGCCCAGAACACCCCCGACGTGCGCGCCGACAAGGTGGCAACGCTGCGCCAGGAGGTGGCTGACGGAACCTACGCTGTGGACAGCCGCCGCATCGCGCAGAGCCTGATCCGCGAGGAGCCGGGCCTCTTCCAGCTGTAATCCCCACCCCGCCGTAAGGCCCCCCGGCAGAAGGACGCGGCCCGTCGCCCGCATGACAGGCCGCCCGCCTTGCGTTATGCTGCGGCCATGAGCGAACCGAGCATGGAACGGCGGGCCTTTGTGGCCTGCGGGCAGGTGCAGGGCGTGGGCTTTCGCCCCTTTGTCTACCGTCTGGCCCGCGAAGAAGGCCTCACGGGCAGCGTGGGCAACACCTCAGAAGGCGTGCGCATGGAGGTGCAGGGCCCGGCCCCGGCCGTGTCCGCCTTTGGCCGCCGCCTGCGAGCCGAGCTGCCCCCCCTGGCCCGCCTCACGGGGGTGCGGGAAGAACCGCTGCCCCTGCAGGCGGATGAGGCCGCCTTCCGCATTGTGCCCAGCCAGGGGCACAGCGGGCACAGCGTGCTGGTCAGCCCGGACATGGGCCTCTGCGACCAGTGCCTGGCCGAGATGCGCGATCCGGCCAACCCCCGCCATGCCTACCCTTTTACCAACTGCACCAACTGCGGCCCGCGTTATACCATCACCCGCGCCATTCCTTATGATAGGGCCGTGACCAGCATGGCCTGCTTCCCCCTCTGCCCGCGCTGCGCCGCGGAGTACGCCGACCCCCTGGACCGGCGCTTCCACGCCCAGCCCATTGCCTGCCCGGACTGCGGCCCCCGGCTCTGGTTCGTCAGCCGGGCGGACAAGGCGGCCTGCCGCACGGCCGCGCCCACCGCCGCGCCGGGGCGGGATGCGGCCGCCGCCGCGCAGCAGGCCCTGCGCGACGCCGCGGCTCTGCTCCTGGCGGGCGGCATTCTGGCCCTCAAGGGCCTGGGCGGCTTTCAGCTGGCCTGTGACGCCCGTCGGGCGGATGCGGTGCGCGCGCTGCGGCAGCGCAAACAGCGCCCGCACAAGCCCCTGGCCCTCATGACGGCGGACCTGGCGGGGGCGCGCAGCCTGTGCGCCCTCACGCCGGAGCACGAGGCCCTGCTGCAGAGTCCGGAAAAGCCCATTGTGCTCTGCCCCTGCCGGGCGGATGCGGCCCTGCCGCCGGAAATCGCCCCGGATACGGGGCAGGTGGGCCTGATGCTGCCCTACACCCCCCTGCACGCCGCGCTTTTTGATCTGCTGGCCGCCCGCGCAGCCCTGCCGCCCGTCCTGGTCATGACCTCGGCCAACGCAAGCGGCGAACCCATCTGCCTGGGCAACCGCGAGGCCCTTGACCGCCTGGAACGCCTGGCCGACGCCTGGCTGCTCCACGATCGGGACATTCTGGTCCGGGTGGACGACAGCGTGGTGACCCTGCAGCCCGGCCCGGCCGGGACCAGCGCGGCCCAGCCCCTCTTTTATCGCCGGGCGCGCGGCTATGTGCCGCGTCCGGTCTTTCTGCCGCCCCAGGAGGCCCACGGCCCCTGCGTGCTGGGAACCGGCGCTGAGCTCAAAGCCACCTTCTGCCTCACGCGCGGGCGGGAGGCCTTTGTGGGGCAGCACATCGGCGATCTGGAAAACCCGGCCACCCTGAATTTTTATGAAGAAGCGGCCGCCCACCTGGAGGCCCTGCTGGAAGTGCGCCCGGCGGCCCTGGTCTGCGATCTGCACCCCGACTTTCTCTCCACCCGCTACGCGCGGGAACGCGCCGCGCGCCAGGGCCTGCCCCTCTGGTCCCTGCAGCACCACGCGGCCCACGCCGCCGCCGTGCTGGCGGAAAACGGCCGGTACGCTCCGGCCCTGGCCCTCTGCCTGGACGGCACGGGCCTGGGGGAGGACGGCACGGTCTGGGGCGGCGAGCTGCTGCTGCTGGAGCTGGACGCGCCGCGCTGGCAACGGCTGGGGCGGCTTGCCCCCTTTGCCCTGCCCGGCGGGGACGCGGCCGTGCGCGAACCCTGGCGCATCGCCCTGAGCCTTGCCCAGCGCGCCGGCCTGGAGGACGCGGACTGGGTGACGCACGATGGGGGAGCGCAGGACGCGGCCATTGCCGCAGTAAAAGAAATGCTGCGCCGCAAGGTCAACTGCCCCCTGACCTCCAGCTGCGGCCGTCTGTTCGACGCTGCGGCCGCGGCCCTGGGGCTCTGCGCCCGCACCACCTATGAAGGACAGGCGGCCATCCGCCTGGAGGACGCCGCGGTCCGCCCGGAAGGCGGACTGGAGCGGGCCACGGCCGCGGCCCTGCGGGGGGAGACCCCGCCGCCCGCCGCCTGGGGGACCGTGGAGCCTGTCTGGCGGGACGGCCTGTGGGAAGTGGACAGCGCCCGCCTGTTCGGCCTGACGGCCACGGCCCGGCGGGAGGGCCTGCCCGTGGGGGAAGCGGCGGCCCGCTTCCATCTGCGTCTGGCCGCCAGCCTGGCGCGGATGGCGGCCCAGGCCGCGGGCCAGCACGGCGTTGACGCTGTGGGCCTTTCCGGCGGGGTTCTGCAGAACGCCCTGCTGGCCCGGCTGCTGCCGCTGGCCCTGCGCGCGCACGGGCTGACGCCGCTCACCCACCACGAACTGCCCCCAGGGGACGGCGGCCTTTCCCTGGGCCAGGCCGTGTGGGGGCGTCGCCTGCTGGCGACGGGGAAATAAACAGTCAGAGGGGCGGGAGCCTGCCCAGACCTTATAACCCGCACCGCCCAGCGCGCCTTGGGGCGGCGGAGCGCAGGAAGGCGCCCCTCGGCGGATACCCGTTTGCGGCCGCAGGCCCTTGCAAGGCGCAGCGCGTCGGGCGGGGCTACCGCAGCACGCAGCCGCCGCTTTCCAGCTTCTTGTACAGCCAGGCGTAGTCCAGCTTGCCTTCGCGGGCGATGCGCGCCAGTTTGGCCTGGCCGTCCTCGGCCAGCCCTCGCGCCCTGTCCGCCGCTTCTTGCGCCTCTTGGGGCCGCACGGCCACCAGACCGTCTGCGTCGCCCAGGATGATGTCGCCGGGATTGATGACCGCATTGCCCATGGCCACGGGCACGTTCACAGCGCCGCACGCGCCCTTGTACGGCCCGTTGGGCGAAACGGCGCGGGCGTAAACGGGAAAATCCAGCTGCCGCAGGGCGGCCGCGTCGCGCACGGCTCCGTCGATGACAAAGCCCGCGAGCCCCCGGCGCAGAGCTAGGTTGGCCATAATCTCGCCGGTGACGGCGCGCTCCGTATATCCGGCGCAGGAAACCACCAGCACATCGCCGGGCAGGGCGTTGTCCACAGCATAGTAAAGCAGAAGGTTTTCACTGGCGGGCAGGTTGACGGTGTAGGCTGTGCCCAGCAGTTGGTCGCGGCCCAGAGGCTTGAGGGCCGAGGGCAAGGCGGCGTTGCGGCCCAGAACGTCGCAGACGTCGGCCACGGCCAGATCGGCAAACAAGGCCGTCAGTTCGGGATCGGGACGAACAATTTCACGGTTGATGGCGTAACGCATGGGCTATCCTTTTCCGCGCGTGCCGTACGCGCCCTCAAGCGGTATAAAAAAACGTGGAGTTGGCGTGGGTGAGAATGCCCACTTTTGCTGCCGGGCATTGGGCAAGCCAGGCCTGCAGCACGGTTTGCGCGTCGCCTTTGCGCAGCAGACAACGGGCCACATCAGCCTCCGGAAGGTCCGTATGCAGCACCAGCTCGTGGTTCGAGGCCACGCGGCCGAACAAAAAGGCTTTGTGCGCCCCCATCTGGAAGTCGCGCTGCGCAAAGTCCCGCATCAGGTCTTCCTGGGTATGGAAACGGGCCACATAGCTCTCGTAGCGATCATCGCCGATGCCCTGGGCGCACTGGGCCGCCAGCAGAATCTTTCCGCCGGGGGCGGCGCAGTGGCGGGCGGCGTCCAGGGCCTTTTGCGCCTGATACAGGCAGATATCCTTGGGCGCGCCGCCGCATGAGGCCACGACAATATCGAAATTTTCCTTCAGCTCATGGCCGTAAAGTCTGCTGGTCTCCCTGGCGGCCTGGCGCAACACCGAGGGCGGATCTCCCACAAACAGCGCCGCCACCTCCTTGCCGGAGGTCAGGGCCACATTGACCGCCAGTCGGACGCCCGCCAGCACGCCGGCCTCATTAAGGTCTTCGCGTACGGGGTTGCCCTCTATATTGCCCGCAAAGGCCCCATCCCGGCAGAGCATGCTGTGGTTGCGCGCAATCATGGCGGCAGAGGCGCAGCCCACCACCACGCCTTTGGCCCCGCCCGTGAACCCGGCAAACTGATGGGCGTCCACCATGCCCATGACGATTTTTAATTCCGCATCGGCGTAAGCGGCGTTGATCTCCACCGGCGTGCCCCTGCTGGTGACGCCCATTCGCCGCATGGGCGAATTTTGGGCATCGTGGGCCACCACAGTGCAGCCGAGCAGGTCTTCCGGCAGAATGCGCGCCAGCTGGGCCGCATCCGGAGGTTCGTGCAGGCCGCCGCCCACCACGATGCGCACACGGTCATGCGGCAGCAGGGGAAAGGCTTTGAACAGCCGTTCCAGCAGCGGGGGCAACAGAAGTTTTATGGGGAAAGGCCGCGTTTCATCCGGCACCGCAATGGCAACAGTGACGGGCGCGGCCATTTCCTCAAGGCGCGGGCAGCCTACCGGCGCATCCAGGGCCGCGGCAAATGCGGCAACAGGGTCACGCAAAGGCGGCACATGCCGCGGTGTGACAACGGTGACCGGTTGTGTGTCCGGCAGGTCGACACAAAGACTGCCTGTGCCATATTTAATGGGATACTGCATCGCTGTACCTCAGTACGGCGGCGACGGCACGCCGTCGCCGCCTCCAGAATTAAAACAGCAGGCCTGTGGGCGTAGGAACGTTGAGCAACTTGACGAAACAGACCCAGAGCAAGGCGCAGAATACCACGCTGTACAGCGCGCTGACCTTGAACAAGTGCCCCATGCCGTGCGCCTTATCGCCCAGGATGAGCGCCGCGCAGATAAGAAAGGCCAGCGTGCTGCTGAAAAAGCCCAGAATGCTGATGAGCACTGCGTACACCAGACCGAGCGCCGCAATAATGCCCACCTTGGGCCAGGCTACGGGCTCTTGTTCGCCCTCGGCGAGGGCCTCTTTGCGGCGCAGCCAGAAGCCTTTGCCCACAAACCAGAAGCCGCCCAGGACGATGACCACCAGCAAAGCCTGTGGAAAGACGCGGCTGACGCCTTCCAGTTCCGCCATCTGTATGGCAAAGGCCGCGCCAATGCCAAGGAAACTCAAGCCGCAAAGGATGTCGGTGCTGCTTTTACGCATGGTCGTTCTCCTTGGCGCGATCCTCATTGCAGCGGCACTGGGCCTCGCGTTCCTGCTCGCGCAGTTTTTTCAGGTGCAGCAGGTAGGGCGTCGCCAGCGAAAGGGCCAGGGCCACAATCAGCACCTTGTTGATGGCCCCTTCAAACATGATGGCCGGCAGGCCGCCCTCTACGGAATGCGCCAGGTCAAGGCACTTGCCGAGGTTTTCTTCAATCATGGGCCCGAGAATGACGCCTAGAGCCATGGCCCCGGTGTCCATACCCAGCTTGCCGCCAAAAAAGCCCACAAAGCCAAAGGCCAGCACCACCCAGATATCTACCACGCTGTTGGCGATGGCATAGGCGCCGATGTAGGAAAGCACCACAATGCTGATGGCCACGAAGGTCAGGCGGATGGTCAGCAGCTTGGCCATGCAGCGGCAGAGCACAAAGCCGATGGGCACCATAAGCAGGTTTACGGCAAACTGCGAGAAGATGAAGGTGTAGGCCAGCTCGCCGGTGGCGGTAAAAATCTTGAAGCCCGGCTGGATGCCGTGAGCCATGAGCGCGCCCAGAATGACGGCGGCCACGGCGCTGCCGGGAATGCCCAAAGTCAGCATGGGGATCAGCGAGCCGCCGATGACGGCGTTGTTGGCGCTTTCCGACGAGGCCACGCCCTCAAGGCAGCCCGTGCCGTACTTAGCAGGATCCTTGGACCAGCGTTTGCTTTCGTTATAG
Source organism: Desulfovibrio legallii (assembly GCF_900102485.1). Lineage (NCBI taxonomy): Bacteria > Pseudomonadati > Thermodesulfobacteriota > Desulfovibrionia > Desulfovibrionales > Desulfovibrionaceae > Desulfovibrio > Desulfovibrio legallii. Next base: position 39,466 of record NZ_FNBX01000014.1, read on the forward strand.
GCGATGATGGAGGCTATCTCGCCGCCCGCGCCGGGCAGCATGCCCACCCAGGTGCCGATGAGCGAAGAGCGCAGCAGCACTTTTTTGCAGCGCCCGGCCAGATAATTGAACGTGCGGCGGAAGGTGCCCTTGCGGGGATTGTATTCCGCCACAAAAGTTTTGTCCGTACCGATGAGATACAGCACCTGCGAAAAGGAAAACAGGCCGATCATGCAGGGAATAACCGAAACGCCCTGCATGAGGGAATAGCTGCCAAAGGTAAAGCGCGGCACGCCCGTATTGGGGTCCAGCCCGATGGTGGAAACCAGCAGGCCGATGGCCCCGGAAACAATGCCCTTGCCCATGTTGCCGGGGCTCATGACGGCAATGGTGCTCAAGCCGAACAGGCAGAGCCAGAAGTTTTCCGGCCCGCCGAAGCGCAGGGCGAAACGGGCCAGGGCCCCGGCGAGAAAGAGGAGGAAAAATACCCCCACAATGCCGCCGAAGGCCGAAGAGAGCAAAGAAGTGTACAGGGCGGCGTCGGCCTCGCCGCGTTTGGTCAGGGGCCAGCCGTCAAAGGTGGTGGCCACGGAAGAAGGTGTGCCCGGCGTACAGATGAGAATGGCGGAGTTGGTGCCGCCGTAAATGGCGCCCACATAAATGGCCCCCAGCATGACCAGACCGGACGTGGGGGACATGGCAAAGGTTACCGGCACCATGAGGGCCACGCCCATGGTGGCGGAAAGCCCCGGCAGCGCCCCGATGATAATGCCGCCCGCCAGCCCCAGAATCATGAGCACGATGTTGAAAGGGTCCAGAAGGTTGAGCAGGGAAGGAACAATAAATTCTGTCATTGGGGGTTCCTTGATCTTCAGGGCGGCGGGCAAAGCCGCCCCGACTGCGGTTTGGGCTGGTCCCGCTGCGGAACCGGCGGAGAAAAAGCTGGGCTGCGCCGCGCGGGTGCGGAGCGGTTGTGCCGCCGCCATGCTGTACTGACGGCGAACCGCCCCGCCCGTATGAGGGGAAAGAGCGCGGCCAGGCTTATTTCAGCAGCCCGGCTTCCTGCAGCAGTTTCTTGTCGGCCGCTTCCACCGAACGGATATAGGCGGCAGTGGCTTCGCCATCCAGGTATTCCGCCGGCTGGCCGGCTTTTTTCATATCAGACAGATAATTGGGGTCGCTGCAAATTTTTTTAAAGGTCTCCCGCAAAAAAGCGAGCGCTTCGGGCGAGGTGCCTTTGGGCGCGGCAAAGATGCGACGGATGTCCGAAACAAGGTTGATGCCCTGCTCTTTCAGGGTCGGCACATCGGGCAGAAAACCATTGCGTTTTTCCGCCGCCACATTCAGGACGTTAAACTCCTCAATGGAGCGCATCACGTCGTTAATGTTGCCGAAGATAAGGTCCACTTCGCCGCCCAGCAGGGCGGCGTTCTGGTCCGCTGCGCCTTTATAGAAAACACGGCTCAGCTTCACATCGGGGAAAAGTTTGCAAAATTCCAGAAACATCAGGTGGTGCCCGCTGAGCGGCCCCACGAGCCCCACTTTAAGTTTGTTGGGATTTTTTTTGGCGTAGTCGAGAATTGCGGCAAACGATTTGAACTTACTGTCTTTTAAAACGACAACGCACTGAGGATCGTTGACCACCTGGGCGATGTACTCAAAGCTCTCGGCGTTGAAGGCGGCGCGTTGCGCCAGGGACTGCAGCACAAGGTGAGGCACGTTGAGGCCGCCGATGGCGTAACCATCGGGTGCGGACTTGGCTATTTCCGTAAAACCAATAATGCCGCCTGCGCCTGGCTTGTACACAAAGACCCAGGGTTCCTTCACATACTTGTCCCAATACTTCTGCATAATGCGGGCCTGCACGTCGCTGGAGCCGCCCGCCGTAAACGCGATGATCATGCTGACAGGTTTTTCCGGATAGGCCGCGGCGGCCGGCAGGGCGGCCAGCAGCAGCGCCAGGGCCAGGGCAAAGCTGGAAAATGCGGTGTTGGGTTTCATCCGTGCCTCCTAAGTAAGGGGGGAAGGGTTTTTGGTCAGGGGCCCGCGCCCCTGACCAAAAACCCTGACAAAGCGCTCTACGCGCTTTCGTACAGACGGGTCATGATGAACTCACGGTGCCCCAGAGCCTCGGCAGAGGTGTTGCGGCCGTTGCAGGTGCGGAAGAGCATGTCCAGCAGCTTGTCGCCGGCCTGATCCAGGTTGATCTCGCGGCGCAGAATGCCGGAAACGTCCACGTCAATATGCTCGTTCATGGTGCGCACGGTGCGCGGGTTGGCGGAGAGCTTGATCACCGGCAGAATGGGGTTGCCGATGATGTTGCCCTGGCCCGTGGGGAAGAAGTGGGCCACAAAGCCGGAGGCGGCGCAGAGGGTCACCATCTCGGCGGCGGCGGAAGAGGAATCCATAAACCACAGGCCGGGGCCGGTGGGGGATTCGGCCTTGTCCAGGCAGCCGATGACCGGAGCCTTGCGGCCGATCTTCTGGATGTTGCCCAGGGCTTTTTCCTCAATGGTGGTCAGGCCGCCCTCAATATTGCCCTTGGTGGGCTGGGAATCACAGAGGTCGTTGGTCTTGTGGTCGTCCACCACCTTGGCGTAGCGGTCAAAAAAGGCCTTGAACTTAGCACGCACTTCGTCGTTGGCGCAGCGGGCCATGACCAGATGTTCGCCGCCGGTGATCTCCGTGGTTTCGCCGAACAGGGTGGTGGCCCCGGCTTCCCAGAGTTTGTCAAAGGCGTTGCCCACAGTGGGGTTGGCCGCAATGCCGGACGTGGTGTCGGATTCGCCGCACTTGGTGGAAACCCACAGCTCGTCCACGCGGCACTCGGTGCGCTGCAGCTCCGTGGCGTAGTGCACAAATTCCTTGGCCTTGAGCGAAGCGGCGCGGATGGTCTCCAGGTCGCCGTGCTGCTCAATGCCAAAGCCCGCCACAGGCTTGCCGGTTTTGGCGATGCCGTCAACCACGCGCTGGGTCCACTGGGGCTCAATGCCGATAACCACCACAGCGGCCACGTTGGGGTTGCAGCCCACGCCGATGAGGGTGCGGAAGTGCAGGTCAAGGTCTTCGCCGAACTGCAGCCGGCCATAGGCGTGGGGCAGGGCCAGGGTGCCCTTCACGTTGTTGCCCACGGCCTCGCAGGAGGCGTTGGAAAGGTCGTCCAGAGGCAGGATAATGACGTGATTGCGAATGCCTACCCGGCCGTTATCGCGGCGATAGCCCATAAAAGTCTTTTGCATTGGATTACCACCTCTTGGTTTTGACATTGTGCACATGCAGGTGTTCGCCGCGCTTGATGGGCTTGACCACCTTGCCGATGTCCGTGCCGTACTTGATGACGGTATCGCCTTCGGCCAGATCTTTAAGGGCAATCTTGTGCCCGATGGGGATATTGTCGAGGGTCGTCATTTCCACGCTGGAATCGCCGTCCATGATCCAGCCGTTGAGCTTCTCGCCTTTTTTCACCCCTTCGACCACAACCACGCCGACGCTGTCGCCGGGTTCGTGCACTACAAAATGGGTTACCATGCCGTTCTCCTTCATAGCACTGTTGGTAATACGCTTTTGTTAAAACAAAGCGGACCTTAGTTTTGTTGCTTGAAAATGTAGAAGCGCAGCTTTATTATATCGTTTATATGCTCCCCCCTTCCAGGCAATTTAATAGTTTATATTCAGCAAAAACTCCTACTCTGCGCTTTCTATAGCAAGCGGCATGCCAATACCGGCTTACCCTGAAAACCGGCGAGAGCTCTACACTTTTTTTCACATTCATGGTTGGTCAACCAATCAACACATTGACTTTTTTGGCAAATTTGTTGAAATATGGGCAACGCAACGCCCATATCTGGGCAGGAGACAGCCATGCCCTATCAGGTTACGCCCAATGGTCTCAGCAATCCGTCCCTCACCGTAGGGCAGGTGCTGCACCATCTTTCACGCCTGGTGACGGAAAAAATGGACCGCAACGCCTTCTTCCGGATCCTGGCCAAACAGCTTCGTGTTTTATTTCACTATGACCGCTTCTGCATCAACCTTTATGACGCCGAGCGCGAGTTTCTGAATCTTTTTACCGCCGCCGACGGCACGGTGGTGGAATCTCTCTCCAACACCCGCATTGCCAGCAACACCGTGGCGGGCCTGGCCATCGCCTCGCGCAAGCCCGTGGTCATCAACGACCTGGCCTCGCAGGATTTCGGCATGGCGCCCCTTTCCCTGGCCACGGTGGGCCTCAACGCCACTATTGCCCTGCCCCTGATCATCAACCGCGAAGTCATCGGCACCCTGCACGTCTCCTTTGCCCGCCAGCCGGAAAACGTGGTGGAGATCCTCAACTTTCTGCTGGAGCTGAGCCCGGTGCTCACCACCTTTCTCTTTGCCGTGCTGGCCGAGGAACGTGCGGCCAACGCCCGCGCCGCGCAGACGCCGCAGCTTGAGGCCGGCGAAAGCGAGGCCGACAAATCCGGCCTGGAAAGCCGCCTGCTGGAAACCCCGGACATGGTTCGCATTATGGGCACGGCGCGCAAGGTGGCCAAACTGCACATCCCCGTGCTCATTACCGGCGAAACGGGCACGGGCAAGAGCATGCTGGCCCGCTGGCTGCACCGCCACAGCCCGCGCCGCGCCCACAGCTTCGTCAAGGTCAACTGTCCATCCCTGGCCCCCACTCTGTTTGAAAGCGAGATGTTCGGCTATGCCAAGGGGGCCTTTACCGGGGCCACCGCTAAACGCACAGGCCGCATAGAAATAGCCCAGCACGGCACCCTCTTTCTGGATGAAATCGGGGATCTGGTCCCGGAGATGCAAAGCAAGCTCCTGCAGGTGCTGGAGGAAAATTCTTTTGAACGGGTGGGCGAGGCCACGCCTATAGGGGTGGATATCCGCGTGCTTTCAGCCACCAATGTGAACCTGGCCGAAGCCATGACTGAGGGCAGGCTGCGCCGCGACCTTTACTACCGTCTCGGCTCTGTGGTGCTGCACATGCCTGCTCTGCGGGAGCGCAAGGCCGATATCCCCATGTTTGTGGACCACTTCCTCCGACAGTTCGCCACGGAATACGAGCTGCGGCCGCCCCGGCTGCCCCGCAGCGCGGTCCAGGCCCTTTACGAACACGCCTGGCCCGGCAATATCCGCGAGCTGCGCAACGTGGTGAGCCGCATCCTGCTCCACTCCCTGGATGCGGCCGTAACGGACGCCTTCGTGCGCGAAACCCTGCACCTCTGGGTGGCCGCCGATGGTTCCGCAGCCCAGGCCGTTGCGGAAAGCCCTGCGGCTCCGGTTCGCGCCGCGCCGCAACCGGCCGCCGCGCCCCCGGCCGCGCTGCCCACGCTGGAGGAAAATGAACGCGCCCACATTTGCCGCGCCCTGGCGCTCACGGGCGGCAAAGTCTCCGGGTCGCGCGGGGCGGCGGCCCTGCTGGGCGTGCCGCGCAGCACCCTGCAGCACCGCATGCGCAAGCTGGGCATCACGGAAACGCCCTGAACACTGCCGGGCGGTCAGGCCGCCGGCCTGATGGCCGGGCAGCGCCGTCACGCCCCGCACCCGCGCATTTTCGTTCCAGCCGGGGCGGGCCCGCGCGTACGGCTTGAATTTCGCGGGCAGTGGGCATATCATGCCCTCTTGCGTAACAGAAATCAGCGCTTTTCGGAGTCCGCATGCTTGAGTATATCCGTTCCAATGCCCAGTCCTTCGGCGTCAAACTGGTGTTCGGCGTCATCATCCTCGTGTTCGTGTTCTGGGGCGTGGGCAGCTTCAGCGACAAAGGCGGCCGCAATCTGGCAGCCACGGTCAACGGGGAGCCCATCACGGCGCGGGATTTTGAGATGGCTTACCGCAACGCGGAGGAATCCCTGCTGCGCAACAATCCCGGCCTCACCCGCGAGCAGCTCAAGGCGCAACAGCTGGGGCGTCAGGTGCTGCGCGACCTGGTGGCCCAGAGCCTGCTGCGGCAGGAGGCCGCCCGCATGGGCATCAGCGTGAGCCCTCTGGAGCTGCGCCTGGCCGTGGGCAAAATCAAAGCCTTCCAGAACAGCAAGGGCGAATTCGACCCGGCGGCCTACAAGCGCGTGCTGCAGGCCCAGCGCCTCAGCCCCGCCGACTTTGAGCAGGAAACCAGCGCGGACCTTTTGCGGCAAAAGGTGTTCGCCCTGGTTACGGCCGGCGCGTGGGCGGACCCCGCCGAGGCGCAGAACCGGTATAATTTTTTGCGGGAAAAACGCACGGTGGACTACATCTTCTTGCCCGCCGCCTCCTATAAAGACAGCGTCAAGCCCGCTGAGGCCCAGGCGCAGGCCTATTACGACGCCCACAAGGCCGCCTTCGCCGTTCCGGCCAAAGTCAAAGTGGCCTACATCTCCGTGCGGCCCCAGGACCTGATCAGGCCCGAAAGCATCGACGAAGCCGCGGCCCGGAAGTGGTACGAGGCCAATGCCGCCCGTTTTACGGAAGAGGAGCAGGTCAAGGCCGCCCACATTCTGGTGCCCCTGGCCGAAGATGCCCCGGAGGCCGACGTGCACAAGGCGCAGGAAACCGCGGCCGCCATTGAAAAGGAACTGGCCACGGGCAAAAATTTCGCCGCCGTGGCCGACGCCCACAACGGCCCCAACGCCGCCGGTCCTGGCGGGGAGCTGGGCTGGCTCAAACGCGGCGCAACGGTCAAACCCTTTGAAGACGCGGCCTTTGCCCTGGCCCCCGGCCAGGTTTCCAAGCCCGTGCGCAGCCCCTTCGGCCTGCACATCATCAAGGTGGAGGCAAAGAAGCCCGGCGGCGTCACGCCCTTTGAAAAAGCCCTGCCCGACGTGCGCGCCTCCATGGCCGCCGAACAGGGCGCGGACAAGCTCCACGACGTGCTGGACAGCCTGATTGAAGACAACATCCTGGGCAAGCCCCTGAAGGCCAGCGCCCAGCGCTTCGGCCTTACGGCCGCCGTTACGGACCTGGCCTCCGCGGCGGAACTGGAAAAAACCCTGGGCGTCAAGGCCGAGGCGGCCCGAACCCTTGTGAACACCCCGGCGAACGCGCCGCTGGACACGGCCCTGGAAGCCGGCGACGCCTATGTGGTGGCCAGGGTGCTGGAGGCCGAGCCCGCCGCCACGGAATCCTTCGCCAAGGTCAAGGACAGGATTTTCGCCGCCCTCACGGAGGAGCAGGCCCTGGCCGCCGCCCTGGCCGCCGCGGCGGAGCGCCGCAAGGAACTGCAGGACGGCCCCCTCAACCCCGCCCTCAAGCAGGGGCTTGGCGTGCGCACCCCGGCCCCTCTGGAGCGCGGTGGCGCGCTGGAAGGCTTTGCGCCGGATCCGGCCCTGGCCGCGGCCGCGTTCAACGCCCCCGTAGGCGCGTGGCTGCCTACGGCCTTTGCCGTGCAGAGCCTCAAGGACGGCAAAGGCGCGCTGCTGGCCCACGTCAGCGCTGTGCTGCCGCCGGACGCCAAGGAGTGGGAAACGGTCAAGGACATCATGCAGAGCGCCGTAACCCGCGAGCGGGCCGAGGGCCTGTTTGAAATCTTTATGCAACGCCTTCTGGTGGACGCCAAAATAGAAGTGAACAACCCCGACCTGGTGGACAGAAAGAACATGTGACCACAGGGCCGGGCTTTGCCCGGCCCTTTCCCTTATATTCCCTGCGGAAGGATTCCCTTCCCTCCCCCCCGAAAAATATGCTCCGGCTCAACCGGAATGGACTTCAAGGAGATACGGCCATGTGCGGCATTATCGGCTATGCGGGCCACCGGCCCGCCGTTCCCGTTGTGGTGGAAGGTCTGCGGCGGCTGGAATACCGCGGCTATGACTCCGCAGGCGTGGCTTTTATGCGCCAGGGCGCGCTGGCGGTGGTGCGGGCCACGGGCAAGCTGGCCGCACTGGAAGAAAAACTGGCCCACGAGGAAGGCGTGGCCACGCCCACCTGCGCCATGGGCCACACCCGCTGGGCCACCCACGGCGTGCCCGCGGAGCGCAACGCCCATCCCCACCGCTCCAACGACGGGGCCCTTGCCCTGGTGCACAACGGCATCATTGAAAATTATCAGGAAATCAAGGCCGCCCTCGCGGCCAAGGGCTATACCTTCAGCTCGGAGACGGATACCGAGGTGCTGGTCAACCTCATCGCCGAGCGCCGCAAGACCGAGCCGGACCTGCTGCACGCCTTTGCCGCGGCCCTGCGCGAGGCCCACGGGGCTTACGCCGTGTGCCTCATGAGCCGAGAAGAGCCCGGCGTCGTCTACGCCGCGCGCCTGTCCGCGCCGCTCATCTTCGGCCTGGGCACGGGCGAACACTTTGTGGCTTCGGACATCCCGGCCTTTCTGCCCTACACCCGGCAGGTGGTCTTTCTGGAGGACGGCGAGCTGGTGCGGGCCACAGCCTCAGACTACGCCATCCTCAAGCTGGCGGACCTGCGCCCGGTGCAGCATGAGGTCCAGACCATCCAGTGGGACATGCAGGCCGCGCAGAAGGGCGGCTATCGCCACTTTATGCTTAAGGAAATTTTTGAGCAGCCCCGCGTGATCACCGACGGCCTTACCGGCCGGGCAACAGCAGACCACAGCGCCGTGCGCCTGGAGGAGCTGGACCCCCTGCCCCTGCCGCGCCGCCTGCACATCGTGGCCTGCGGCACCTCCTACCACTCCGGGCTCTGGGCGCGGCACCTGCTGGAACCCTGGGCCGGGGTGCCCGTGCAGGTGGAAATCGCCTCGGAATTTCGCTACCGCGAAAGCCTGATCCTGGATAAGGACGATATGGTGCTGGTCATCAGCCAGAGCGGCGAAACCGCGGATACCCTGGCCGCCCTGCGCCGCGCGCGGGACTGCGGGGCCACTGTGCTGGGGCTTTGCAACGTGGTGGGGTCCTCCATCGCGCGGGAGGCCTCGGCCGTGCTCTACACCCAGGCCGGGCCGGAGATCAGCGTGGCCTCCACCAAGGCCATGTGCAGCCAGATGCTCATGCTGGCCCTTATGGCCCTCTACTGGGGCCAGCGCCGCCAGATCCTGCCGGAGGCCCAGCGCCGGGATCTGCTGCGTCAGCTGGAAAACCTGCCCGCCCTGCTGGACGACGCCCTGCCCGCCATGCACGCCACAGCGCGCGAGCTGGCCCGCAAGTACGCCCAGGCGCGCAACTTCTTTTATCTGGGGCGGGGCCACTGCTATCCCCTGGCTCTGGAAGGGGCGCTCAAGCTCAAGGAGCTCTCCTACATCCACGCCGAAGGGTACGCCGCCGGCGAAATGAAGCACGGCCCCATTGCCCTTATCGACCCCAGCTTCCCCACCTTTGCCCTGGCCCTGAACGACGGGCTGCTGCCCAAAGTAGTTTCCAACATGGTGGAAGTGCAGGCCCGGCAGGGCAAGGTCATTGCCCTGACCAACCCCGGCGTGGAGCTGGAGGCTGAGGACGTCTGGCGCATTCCGGCCCTGCCCGCGCCCCTGGCCGGGTTTGTGGCCCTGCCCGCGCTGCAGCTCTTCAGCTACGAAATGGCCGATTACCTGGGCAAGGATGTGGACCAACCCCGAAATCTGGCCAAGAGCGTCACCGTGGAGTAGCCCGCGCCGCGCGCCGGATGCAAAAACGCCTTTCCCCTGGCACAGGGGAAAGGCGTTTTGCTTTTTTGCTGGTGCGCCCGGCGAGATTCGAACTCACGACCTTTGGCTCCGGAGGCCAACGCTCTATCCAACTGAGCTACGAGCGCGCGATATGTGTTGTTATGCTCTGCGTGCCCGGCTGTCAAGGGCGGCGGGCGGCCATTTTCGGCCCTGCCGCCAAAAGGGACGAGGACGCGCAGCGGGAATGCGCGCGCCCTTGTCCTTGGCTGCAGAGCCATTTTTTCGGCGGGCCGCTATGCCCCGGTCCTTGGTGTAGCCCCCTGAAAGCCCCTGCCCCGGTCTTTGGTGTAGACCCCCAAAATGCCGACGCCCGCGCTGCACTGGGCAGGACGGGCGTCGCAAAACACAGGGAGAAATTTGCTGGGGCGAAAGATGGGACTCGAACCCACGGCCACCTGGGCCACAACCAGGTGCTCTACCAACTGAGCTACTTCCGCCGCACGGGAAAGCATTTATACGCAGCTTCTTCCCCTTTGGCAAGTTTTTTTCTCCGCGGATACTCTGGATTTTGTCTAGAATACCGGCTATGCTTGCTCATCATTCACGCGCGCGGCAGGTTCGCGCCCATCACGGAGACGGCATGGACAAACTGGTTATCGAAGGCGGCGTGCCCCTTACGGGCGGCATAGACATCAGCGGCTCCAAAAACGCGGCCCTGCCCATCCTGTTCGCGTCCATCCTGCTCTCCGAGCCGGCCCGCATCGCCAACGTGCCGGACCTGCGCGACATCCACACCACCCTCAAGCTCCTGAACGTGCTGGGCTGCGCCTGCGCCTACGACGACCACGAGGTGCGCACGCAGCCCGGCAAACTTTTGCCCGAAGCCCCCTACGACCTGGTGCGCACCATGCGCGCCTCCGTACTTTGCCTGGGCCCCCTGCTGGCCCGCATCGGCCAGGCCCGCGTGGCCCTGCCCGGCGGCTGCGCCATCGGCGCGCGCCCCGTGGACCAGCACCTCAAGGGCCTGGAATGCATGGGCGCCAGCTTCCAGCTGGAGGAAGGCTACATCCTCGGCCGCTGCCGCCGCCTCACGGGCGCGCGCATTACCTTTGACATGCCCACCGTGGGCGGCACGGAAAATCTGCTCATGGCCGCTGTGCTGGCCGAGGGCGAAACCCTGCTGGAAAACGCCGCCCGCGAACCCGAAGTGGTGGACCTGGCCAACTTTCTGCGGGCCTGCGGCGCCAACATCGAAGGCCACGGCACAGACGTCATCCGCATCCAGGGCGTAGCGGCCCTCCACGGCGCAGATTACGCCGTCATGCCCGACCGTATCGAGGCGGGCACCTTTCTGGTGGCCGCGGGCATCACCGGCGGCGAGCTTCTGCTCCGCCACTGCCCCTTTGACGCCCTGGAAGCCGTGATCCGCAAGCTGTGCCATATGGGCATGGAAATAACCCAGACCCCCCAGGGCGTGCTGGCCCGCTGCGCCGGGCCCCTGCACGGCACGGACGTGAAAACCCAGCCCTACCCCGGCTTTCCCACTGACATGCAGGCGCAGATCATGGCCCTCATGTGCCTGGCGGACGGCGCCAGCGTGGTGGAGGAAAGCATCTTTGAAAACCGCTACATGCATGTGCTGGAACTGGTGCGCCTGGGCGCGCAGATCAAGGTCTCCGGTCACACGGCCATGGTGCGCGGCGTGCAGGGCCTGACGGGCGCGCCTGTCATGGCCTCTGACCTGCGGGCCAGCGCCTCCCTCGTCCTGGCCGGCCTGGCCGCGCGCGGCCGCACCGAAGTACGCCGCATCTACCACCTGGATCGCGGCTACGAACACATTGAACACAAACTTACGGCCGTGGGCGCGCGCATCCGCCGCGAACAGGAATAGCCGCGCCCCCAACGGAGGTCCATATGCCGCGCCTGGCCTTGCTTCTGCTCCTGCTTCTGCTGCCCTGCCTCAACGGCTGCGCCGCCTACGGCGTCTATGACGACCCGCGCCTGGCCGGCACCATCTCAGAGGATACCCAGCTGGCCGCCAAAATCAAAACCGCCCTCATGGACGAGAGCTTCACCGGCGGCTGGTCCGTGGCCGTCTACAGCTTCTACAACCACGTCTTCCTGGTGGGCGAAGTGCCCGCGGACATGCAGGCCAAGGCCGTAACCATAGCCCGCCGCTACAAGCCCCGCTCCGTCACGCCCCACTGGTTCGCCCCCAAGACCAGCAGCGAAAGCAATATGGCCCTGGCCACCAAGCTGCGCACGGAATTCATCGGCGCCAAAGGCCTCTCCTCCACCCGGGTGGAAACGGAAGTCAACGCCGGGCGCGTGGTGCTTCTGGGCGTGGTCAAAGACAATGCCGAACGCCAGCTTGCCATCCGCACCGCCCGCCGCGTTTCGGGCGTCACCTCTGTGACCAGCTACCTTATGCTGCCCCAGAAGGCCGGACAGCTGGACGACATCCAGCCCCAGCACGCCGCAGGCGCGGCCAAGCCCGAAACCGCCGCCGAACCCCAGGCCGCCGATGCGGCAGCAGGCGCAGCCGCCGATGAGGCCAAGAGCCCGGAAAGCCGCGACCTGCCGTAAAAAACGGCTTTCGTGGGGGAAAGGGAACTTTTGAGCGCGGCCGTCTTCGCCCGTAACTAGCACGGCTGTCTTCGCCCGTAACTTCCTTTGTCGTAACGGGCTAAGCTCCTTTGTCGTAATGGGCTGAGCTGACTAAACGTTTCCCCCCTCCCCATTCTTTTCAAAAAACCTTTCTCACTTCAGGGGGCGCGCAAGGCGCCCCTCCCGATACGGGGGTGCGCAGGTCTCCTGTCGCGTCTCCCGGTCGAAATTCCCCACATTGCTCCTGGCCGCAGCCCTGAAACCGGGGGCAGCCTCCTGCCGCGTCGCTTTTGTGCGCACTGTGCGTATTGTTCCCTCTGCGCCTTCTGTGCGCAGACGAGGGGAGCGAAATGTTCTTATCTTTTATAACTATACAAAATAATTTAAATTTTTAAGTAACATTCTGAGAACAAAGCCTGCCGCATTGCACCCCGGCACGCTCTGTGTCACAACCAGATCTGGCGTGCGGCGGCAAACCCGGAAGCCGCACTCGCGCGGCCGGAATACGCCCCACCGGGCTCGCGCCCGCCGGGATACGCCCTGCGCGTCCCCTGCGCAAAAACTTTTTCCCCAACCACCGCTCCCAGTGGAGGCTTGCCATGTTGAGCGTTTTTGAGTTGTTCAAGATTGGCATTGGGCCGTCCAGTTCCCACACCATGGGGCCCATGCTGGCGGGACGGTGCTTTGCCGGGGAGCTGGCGGGCCTGGGGCTGCTGGGCATGACGGCGCGGGTGCGGGTGGAGCTGTTCGGTTCTCTGGCGCTCACCGGTCGGGGGCACGGCACGGACGCGGCCGTGCTGGCGGGTCTGGAAAATGAAGACCCGGAGCATGTGGACCCGGCCCGGCTTCCTGCCCGTGCGGCGGCGCTGCGCCAAGGGGGCGACCTTATGCTGGCGGGGGTGCAGCCCGTGCCCTTTGCCTATGATCAAGACCTGCTGGAACACAAAGGACTGTTTTTGCCCCGCCACGCCAACGCCCTGACCCTCACGGCCCTGGGCCCGGACGGCAGCGTGCTGCACGCGCGCACCTACTATTCCATAGGCGGCGGGGCCATCCGCACGGATACGAACTTTGACAGCCCGGACGAGGATTATCCCGCCCCGCCCTACCCTTATGAAACCGCCGCGGAGCTTTTTGCCCACTGCGCGGCGCAGCGCATGAGCGTGGCCCAGGTGGTGCGGGCCAATGAGGTCTTCTGGCGTTCGGAAGAGGAAGTGGACGCCCGGCTGGACGCCATTATGGCTGTGATGAAGGAAGCCGTGGAACGGGGCTGCTGCACGGACGGCGTGCTGCCCGGCGGCTATCGGGTGCGCCGCCGCGCGCCCAACCTGCTGCGCAAGGTCAGCGCCCTGCAGGCGGCGGGGCGGCGGGATCTGAGCCTCTGGCCCATGCTCTACGCCTTTGCCGTGGCGGAAGAAAACGCCTCCGGCGGGCGGGTGGTCACCGCGCCCACCAACGGATCGGCGGGCGTGGTGCCGGCGGTGCTGCTCTATTACCAGAACTTCTACCCCCACGCCACGGAAGAAGGCGCACGCGACTTCCTGCTCACGGCCGGGGCCATCGGCCTGTTCTACAAGTGCAAGGCCTCCATTTCAGGCGCGCAGGTGGGCTGCCAGGGCGAAGTGGGGGCGGCCTGCTCCATGGCGGCCGGGGCTTACTGCGCCGTCACCGGCGGCAGCGTCAAACAGGTGGAAGTGGCGGCCGAAATCGGCATGGAGCACAACCTGGGCCTGACCTGCGACCCCGTGGGCGGCCTGGTGCAGATACCCTGCATTGAGCGCAACGGCGTGGCCGCCGAACGCGCCGTTAACTGCGCCCAGCTTTCCCGCCTGGAAGACGGGCGCGAGCGCGTGGTCTCTCTGGACCAGATCATCGGCGTCATGTACCGCACCGGTCTGGACCTCCAGGCCCGCTACAAGGAAACCTCCCTGGGCGGTCTGGCCCAGGCCGTAAGCGCCGTGCTGGAACAGCGCCCGAACGCCGCCGACTGACCGAAAAGGGCCAGCGCCGCGCCAGCCGCGGAGCTTCTAGAGCAGATTACCTTTGAGAACAGGCATTCTCAAAGTTTACGGCACGCTCGTTTCGGCGCCTAACCGTGCAAATAACTTGCGCTTACGCCTCCACAACGGGCGTCTGCTCACGCAGCAGCCAGGGCCTTTCAAAGTTGAAATGCCCTCCTCCCGCCAGGGAGTCCCGCCGCGCGGCGGCATGAAGCGCCGTCACAGCCGCAGGGGAAAGAAAGGCGGGGGTGGCTCCCACGCTGCGCCGCCAGAGGGCCGCCAAAGCGGCGTGGTCCGCCCTGACGGCGCGGCGCAGACAGCGCAAGGCTTTCTCAGCCAAAGCTGACCGTTTCTCCCACGCCCATCTCCACGCAGGTGCAGGAAAGGTGCTGCTTTTGCAGGGCTTCCTTAAAGGCCGCCGTATTCTGGGCCAGCGCGGGGAAGGTGCCCCAGTGCATGGGGATGACGGCCTTGCAGGCCAGGAGTTTGCAGGCCAGGGCGGCCTGGCGGGCGTCCATGGTGAACACGCCGCCCACGGGCAGCAGGGCCACGTCAATGGAATACAGCCGCCCCCACAGCTCCATGCCGCTGAATACGCAGGTATCGCCCGCGTGGTACACGGTGAGGCCGTCGGGCATGCGCACAATGTAGCCCGCAGGCGCGCCGGAATCGCTGGAGTGGTAGGCCTGGGTCATGGTCACGCTCACGCCCTTGCAGCTCACCGTGCCGCCCATGTTGAAGCCGATGCCGTTCAGCACCTGCGCCTGCGGCACGCCCGCCGCAACCAGTTTGCCCGCCGTGCCCACAATGGCCCCCAGCATGGCCCCGGTGCGGCGGCACACCTCCACCGCTTCCCCCACATGATCGCTGTGGTCGTGGGTCACCAGCACCAGGTCCACTGGGCCGACGGTGGCCGCGCTCATGTCCGAAGGCGGCGCAAAAAAAGGATCAAGGACAACCTGCGCCGCAGGGCAGGCAATTTTAAAGGCCGAATGGCCGTACCAGGTAATGGAGCTCATGCTCATGCCTCCCGCGTCCGAAGCCGGACGCCGCGCTTGCGGCACCGGGCGACGCGCCGCCCGTGTGCCCGTTCTTGGAGCAGACTGCCTTTGAGAACAGGCATTCCCAAAGGTTACGACGCGCTCGTTCCGAGGTCTGCCAGCGCAAATGCCCTGCGCTGGCGCCTCCACGGCGCGCCTCTGCCCACGCAGCCGCCCCGGCATTCCAAAATTGAAATGCCGCATCCGCAAGCAAGAACCTGCGCCGGACGGGCCGTCAGCCCGCCGTCGGCGCGTCCCCCCAGCGCCCCAGCTGGTGCGGCAGCCCCAGCTGGTCAAAAATGCGGCCGCAGGCCTGGCGCAACAGTTCATCCAACGACTGCGGCCGCAGATAAAACCCCGGCGAAAAAGGCATGATCACGGCCCCGGCCTCCTGCAGCGCGAGCATATTGCGCAGATGCACGGCGGAAAGCGGGCTCTCCCGCGTGACCAGCACCAGCGGGAGCCGCTCCTTAAGGGCCACGTCCGCCGCACGCTGCAGCAGATTGCGCGTGGCCCCGCTGGCCAGAGCGCCCAGAGTGCCCATGGAGCAAGGGGCCACCAGCATGGCCGCCGGAACAGGACCGCGCCGCCACCAGGATCCGCTGGCCGGCCCGGCCCCCAGATCCTCCGGGGCATAAACTTCTGCCGCGTGGGCCGTAAGCCGCTCCGGCCCGGCCCCGCATTCGGCCCGCAGCACGGCCCGCGCGCCCTGTGAAACAATGCAGTGCACGCGCACCCCCGCCATGCGGGCCAGCAGCCGCAGCGCGCATTCGGCCAGCGCCATGCCGCTGGCCCCGCTCACGCCCACCACGATGTCGCGCGCGGGCTGCCCTGCGGCCTCAGCGCCGCGTCCATCGCCATGCACACCATATTCGCCCATCACTGTTTTTCCCCGCAGCTTGTGACCGCCCGGCGTTCCCTTGCGCGCCCCTCGTCGCCAGCGGCGTGTTTCTTAGCATAAGCCACAACCCTGTGGGCCGCAAACGCCCGCTCCGGCGCGCAACCGCGCCGCAAAGCCACGCCTGCGCCTTTGCGGCGGGCCTCTGCGCGACAACTGCCAGAGCCTTTCAAGGGTGCAATGTTTCCCCTTTTTTTTCTTTCAGGGCGATTTCGGCCAGAGCGTTGACGCAGGCGGCGGCCAGGGCGGAACCGCCCTTACGGCCCAGGAGGGTGAAGTGGGGCCAGGGGCTTTGGTGGAGCAGGGCCTTGGACTGAGCGGCGTTGACGAAGCCCACGGGCATGCCGACGATCAGGGCGGGAGCGGGCGCGCCCGCGGCCAGGGCGTCCAGCAGGCCCAGAAGGGCGGTGGGGGCATTGCCGATGGCCACGATCTGTCCGCCCATGCGGGGGGCCAGCAGCTCCAGCCCGGCGCGGGTGCGCGTGGTGTCGCGGGTTCTGGCCAGCGCTTCCAGACCGGGCAGGCTCATAATGGGCATGACCCTGACGCCCAGGGGGGTCAGGCGGCGCAAGGGCAGCCCGGCGGCAGCCATGCGGGTATCGGTAAAAACCGTGCAGCCGCGCAGCAGGGCTGCAACGCCATTGCGCAGGCCCTGGGCGCTCAGGCGCAGGTCGGGGAGAATTTCCGTATCGCCCAGGGTGTGGATGCAGCGCCGGGCCACCTGCCAGAGAGGGCCGGAAAAGGGGCGCGGCTCCGGGATTTCGGCGTCGATGACCGCAAAGGAGCGGGCCTCAATGGCCGCGGGGGTGTGGGCCGGATCCAGCGCAAGCTCGCGCGCGGCGTCCGTGCCGGTTCCGGGGGGCGATTGCCGGGGGTGTGCTGTGGCCGGTGCTGTGGCCTGTGCTGTGGCCTGTGCTGTGGCCTGTGCTGTGGATTGACCCGCTGTGGGGCCGGGATGGCGTGGGGGCATGGGGCGTCCTTGGGGCAGCGCCGGACAGGCGTCCGGTTGGGGTTCAGATGCGGGGCAGGGCGCGCAGCCAGGCCCGCCAGAAACGGCGGGAGCCTTCAGGATAGCAGTGCAGCCAGGATCCGGCCGCGCAGCCCAGGCGGCAGCCCTCCTCCCGCAGCAGGACGCCCGCGCTGTCGTACAGACGCCAGAGGGGGCGGCAGGCGGGGGGCAGGGGGCCGTTCTCCGCAGCATAGTGGTATTCGTGCCCCCGCGTCCAGAGGGGGGCGGCGTGGGCCTGGGGGCCGGGGGGCGCCGGCCAGCCCGGCAAGGCCAGGGCGGCGCGGTAGCCCAGGGCCGCGCGGCGGTCGGAGAGGGTGCAGCTCAGGGGCAGCAGGCCGCTCATGGGGTAATCCTGCCCTTGCAGCCGCAGAGAGCGCATGAGGTAGATATAGCCGCCGCATTCGCCGTAGACGGGACGGCCCTCCCGCGCCAGACGGACCAATGCCGCGCGGAAGGCCGTGTTGGCCGCCAGGGCCGCGGCGTGCAGCTCCGGATAGCCGCCGGGAAAGTAGAGGCCCGCACAGTCCGGGGGCGGGGCTTTGTCCTGCAGGGGAGAAAAGACGACCACCCGCGCGCCCAGCTCCTGCCAGAGGGCGGGCAGATCCGCATAGCAGAAGCTGAAGGCCGCGTCCCAGGCCAGGCCGACAACAGGGCGGCGCGCCGCGCGGGGCCGCGGGCGGGTTGCGGCGGCCTGCACGGCAGCGGCCCCGGCCGGGGCGGGCAGATCCGGGGGCAGCTGCCCGGCGGCGGCAAAAAAGCGCGTGACCGGGGCGGCCTGCCGTGCGGCGGTGTGGGGCGCGGCGGGCGCAGGGCCTTTGCCCGGCGCTTTTTGTGCGGCGCGCCGCGGCGCAAGCCCCAGGCGGCGCAGCAGCAGGTCCAGGCGGCAGTTTTGCTCCAGCCAGCAGGCCAGGGCCGCCGGGTCCACCTGGGGCAGGGCCTCGCGGGCCTCCACCAGGCCCAGATGGCGGGAGCGCAGATCCGGCGCGCCCTCGCGCGGCAGAAGGCCCAGCAGGGGAAGCTCCCTGCGCAGGGGGGCCAGGGCCGCGCGCAGCAAGGCGGCGTGGCGCGGGCTGCCCACATGGGTGCAGACAAGGCCCAGAAAGGAGAGGGGTGCCTCGCGGGCCGCCCAGGCAGGACGGTGGCGCAAAAAGCCTTCGGCCACGGCCGCGGCAGACTGCCCCAGGCCCCCGGCGTGCAGGCAGAGCAGCACGGGCAGGCCCAGGCGGGCCGCCAGCTGGGCCGTACTGCCCGCACCTTTGTGCCCGCCGTCAAAAAGGCCCATGGCCCCTTCCGCCACAATGAGGTCAGGGGGGCGGCCGTCCGCATCCGGCGCGGCAAGGCGGGCGTACAGCCTGACCAGGCCGGGGGGCAGGCCGCGCCCAGCGCCCGGACGTGAGGCGGGGCGTGCCTCGCGGCACATCCAGGTATCCAGGTTGGCGGCGGGGCGGCCCGTGAGCGCGGCGTGGAAGGCCACGTCAATGAAATCCGGGCCGGTTTTGGCGGCGTGCACGTTCAGGCCCCTGGCGCGCAGGGCGCAGAGCAGGGCCAGCGTAAGGGTGGTTTTGCCGCTGGCGCTGCCCGTGCCGGCCACCACGCAGCCGGGGGGCGCGGCGAGGCCGGGGCCGGACGCGCGCACGGCGGCTCCGCTCAGGCCTTGGCCTCGACCAGCAGGCGGGTGATCAGCTCGTGCAGCTTGACGGAAAGGGCCTTGAGGTCCGGCTTGGTGTACTGGGCGTCCGCACCCACCACGGCGCACTTGCGGGAGAGGCTTTCGTTGATCATGGAAGAAAAGATGGCCACGGGCAGCCTGCGCAGCACGGGGTCTTCCTTGATGTGCTTGCACAGGGCCAGGCCGTCCATGGCGGGCATTTCAATGTCCGTGATGACGCCCTGCACATAGTCGAAAATGGGCCGGTCTTCCTGCTGGCTGCGGTCACGCAGCTCCTGCAGGTATTTCCAGGCTTCCTGCCCGTTGACGCGCTGCTCCACCACGAAGCGGCCTTCCTTGTTGAGCAGATCCAGCAGCAGGGAGCGAATGCTGCTGGAATCGTCCACATGCAGGATGCGGTAGGTTTTGCCGTCCTGCTCGGTAAGCGCCGCGCCGTCAAAGCGCAGGGCCATGGCCGGGTGCAGCTCGGCCACAATGGCTTCCAGGTCCAGCAGGAAGATGACCCGTTCTTCCAGGCGCACCACGCCGGTGATGGAACTGCGGCTCATGTTCTGCAGGAACTGGCCGGGGGCCTCCACATCCGTCCAGCTCAGGCGGTAGATGCGGTTGACGCCGGAGACCAGGAAACCCGTGCAGACCTTGTTGAACTCGGTGACAATAACCTTGGCGTCCTCATTGGTGATGGGGCCGCTGCCCAGAAACTGGGCCATGTCAATAAGCGGCACGATGCGTCCGTTGCGGTGCAGGAAGGCCCCCAGCAGGGCCTTGTGGCGCATTTCGGGCATGGCCGTCACTGGCTGGCGGCGGCCGATCTCCACAACCTTAGCCACGTTGAGGCCGTAGTGGGCCTCGTAGCCGTCCTGGTTGACGAAAAACTCGACGATTTCCAGCTCGTTGGTGCCGGTTTCCAGCAGGATATTGGTCTGGGCCATGGTCCCCTCCTCGGGCGGTCCGCAGGGGCCGCGACACGCCGCATGTCCTGTTATCGGTTAAGCGGGAAAAACGTTTAGGCCCGTTCTTACGCCATCACGCTTTCCCCGGAGGGCATGTCCGTCGCCGCGTCCCGCAGGGCGGCCCGGATGCGGCACACCCCGCAGAGGTCGCCCGAAGACGTGGGATACCCGCACTGCGGGCAGGGCCGCAGCTCCTGCCCCTGCTCGGCCTCGCGCCGGGCAAAGACCGGGCGTCCGCGGGCCAGAAAACCCTGATAAAAATCCAGCTTGCGGCCGGGCATGGCCGCCTCCAGCTGCTGCAGCAGCCCTTTGAGCACGCTGAAACTGGCCCCAGGGCTGTAGGGGCAGGGCGCATAATGGTTCTCTATGCCCATGAGGAAGGCGTAGTTGGCCGTCTCAAATTCCGTAAGCCGCCAGAGGGGCTTGACCTTGCGCACAAAACCGCTCTCGCTGTCCAGGCGCGGCCCCTGGTCCGAAAGGTAGGCCGTATCCCAGCGCAGGGCGTTGCTGAACAAACGCGCCGCCTCGTCGTCCAGGTTGTGCCCCGTGGCCAGGGCGTCAAAGCCTTCGTCCATAGCCACCTTATTGAAAAAATAGCGCTTGATCTTGCCGCAGGCCGAACAGATGGGGCGGTGCAGGCGCGCCTTGACCAGCGGAATAGCCAGGCCTTCAGCCGCCATTTCTCTGACCATGAGCCGCAGGCCGTGCCTGGCGCAGAACCGCTCCGTCACGCCCCGCGCAGCCGCCGAAGAACCGGGAATGCCCAGATCAATGTGCAGGCCCGTAACGTTATAGCCCTGGCGGGCCAGCTCCAGCATGAGCGCCAGCGAATCCTTGCCGCCGGAAAGCGCCACCAGCACCCGCTCCTCACGGGTGAAAAGCCCCTGTCCCTCAATGCCGCGCGCCACCTGCCGGGCAAAAAAATCCTTGTAGCACGCGGGGCAGAAGGCTGCGTTGTGGCTGCGCAGGGCCACCACGGCCTCGGCTTTGCAGATTTTACACTTCATCTGTTTGCGGGATTTCCTTGTTTTGTGGAGTTCTTGGGCGTGCGGAAGGGAACTTTTGTTCACAAAAGCCCCCTTCCCCATCCATCCTTCAAAAAACGCTATTCCTTTCGAGGCGCATGAGGGGCGGCCCGGCAGAGACAACAGGCGGTCGCGGCCCAGGGCGCGTCAGGTCCGTTCCTCTGCCGGGGCATCGGGCGGCAGCCAGCCCAGCTCCCGGCCCCAGGCCGCATAGCGGCGGCAGGTCCGGGCGGCAAAGGCGTCCAGCCCCACCAGCGGCCGCAGCGCCGCACTCGCCGCCGCCAGGCTGCGGCGCAGGCCCGCGTCGGTCATGACGTCGATCATGGCCTTGGCCAGGGACTGCGGATCCTCCGGCGGCACCAGCAGGGCGGGCGCGCCCGCTCCGGCCTCCGCGGAGGCCTGGGCGCATGCGGCAGGAGGTCTTTCCGCCTCCGCCGCGTCCGGGTGCAGCCGGGCCGCATCCAGCCGCTCCAGGTGCAGGGGCGTCCGGGTGCAGATGACGGGCAGGCCAGCCGCGGCCCCGGCCCAGAGGGTTTCGGGCAGCTCCTCCGGCGATGCGCCGGGAGCGATCCAGGCCCGGCAGGCGGGCAGAATCCGCGCCAAGGGCTGCTCGTTGAGCAGGCAGAGGCGCGCGGCCACGCCCAGGGTTACGGCCTCGTCCAGCAATTCCTGATAGCGCGGACCGCCGCCCAGAGCGCGGACTTCCCAGGGGGGCAGGTCTTCACGCTGCCAGATGGCGGCCATGGCCCGGGCGACGATCTGCGCGCCGGAGCGGGGGGTGAGGGCATCGCCCAGGCCGAAGATGAAGCGGGCCTCCGGAGCGACGGCAGAAGGGGCTGCGGCGGGCCCTTCCGGTTCCAGAACCATGCCCGGAGCCAGAACGACGCAGCGTGAGCCGGCAAGCGGCAAAGGCCGCAGACGGGGGCGGACCGCCCCCCGGCGGGCCTCCTGAGCCGCGGCCAGCCGGGACCGGATGTACCCGGAGCCGCACAGGATTTTATGGACGGCGTCCAGGGCCGCTCCGGGGGGAGCCAGGGGCGGCCGCTGCCAGAAGGCGTGGGCCAGCAGGGTGCTGCCGCGCGGCCGCAGCCGGAGCAGCCTTCGCCCCAGGGCCAGGGCTTCCTCGCTCACAGTCTGGACCAGCAGGCGCGGGTGGCGGCGTTGCCAGCGCCAGAGGCGGAACAGGGTTACGGGATTGGCCGGGTTTGCGCCGGGCAGGGGCAGCACGGGCAGATTAAGGGCCGCGGCCCGGCGGTGCAGGGGCGAGCCCTGCCGGCAGGCCAGCATGGGGGCCAAGGGGCCGCCATCGCGCATATACAAGGCCAACGCCAGGGCGTGCTCCTCCTCCAGGCGGGCCGTGCGCAGGGGCGAGCCCAGCTCCGCCCAGCGGTGCTGCTCCTCCAGGGAAGGAGGCGGCGTGTCCTGGGGGGCCAGCAGCAGAACGCGCATCAGATGCGGGGCCGCAAGGGCGCGCCGGGACGCGCGCTGCACCGACGGTCAGGCTGACGGGGTGGAAAGGGCAACAGGGCCGGGGCGTGCATGGGCAGTCTCCGGACGCCGGGAAAGCCCACGGCCTCCCCGGCGTCCCTGTGGACAGCCTGACGGAGCGGGTTCCGTCAGCGCAGAAACACGTTTTTATCCCGCACGCGCACCAGGTCACGGCGGAGCAGCTCTTCGGCGATCTGCACGGCGTTGAGGGCCGCGCCTTTGCGCACATTGTCGGCCACGATCCACATGTTCAGGCCATTGGGGATGGTCTCGTCCTCGCGGATGCGGCCCACATAGGTGGCGTCTTCGCCCACGCAGTAGGCGGGCATGGGGTACATGAGCTCGCGCGGGTTGTCGAAAACGCGCACGCCGGGGGCCTGGGAGAGCATGACCCTGGCCTCCTTGGGCGTGATTTTCTTTTCCGTCTCCACGTTTACGGATTCGGCGTGGCAGTAGAACACGGGCACCCGCGCGCAGGTGGCTGTAACCTTGACCGTGGGATCGTTGAAGATCTTCACGGTTTCGTTGACCATTTTCATTTCTTCCTTGGTGTAGTCGTTCTCCAGGAAGACGTCGATGTGCGGCAGCACGTTGAAGGCGATGCGATAGGGGTAGACCTTGCTTTCCGGGTCGCGGGAGTTGAAAAGGTCGCGCACCTGGCGCTCCAGCTCTTCCATGCCCTTCTGCCCGGTGCCGGACACGGCCTGATAGGTGGAAACCACCACCCGGCGGATTTTGCCCGCGTCGTGCAAGGGCTTGAGCACCACCAGCATCTGAATGGTGGAGCAATTGGGATTGGCGATGATGCCCTGGTGCGCGTCCAGGGCCTGGGGGTTCACTTCCGGCACCACCAGGGGGCAGCGGTCGTCCATGCGCCAGGCGGCGGAGTTGTCCACCACCACGCAGCCCGCATGGGCCGCATGGGGGGCGAACTTCTGCGAAGTGGCCCCGCCGGCGGAGAAAATAGCCAGATCCACGCCGTCAAAGACGTCTTCTTTCAGCTCGTGGACGGTGATTTCGCGCTCCCCGTAGGGCACTGTGACGCCCTCGGAACGGGCGGAAGCGAAGGCCCGCACTTCCGTGGCGGGAAAGTCCCGCTCGTGCAGGGTCTTGAGCATTTCACGGCCTACGGCGCCTGTGGCGCCCACAACGGCAACGGTCAGCTTTTTGCTCATCTGGTCGATTCTCCTTGGGATGTTCGCTTCCGCTCCAGGCGGAGGGCCGTCAGTATAGCCATCCCCGGCGCAAAAGTGAAGGCGCTTTGCGGCCCCATTTCCCTGGGCCGACAGTGCGCCTTGCGCGGCCCCTGAGGGGAGAAAATTTTTAAAGGGGATGGGGGCGTGGGGGAAAGGGGACCTTCGTGAACAAAAGTTTCCCCTTCCTCCCACAAAAAACACCCCGCCTACTCTTCCGCGTTGTCTTCCTCCAGACGGGCGCGGCGGGCGGCCTCCTGCTTGCGTTCGCGGGTGCCCAGGGGGCGCAGGGCCAGGAAATCCGCATTGCGGTCTTGCTGACGGCAGAAGATGAGGAAGCCGGTGTGGGCGATCATGCGGTCTTCGGGGCGCAGGCGGTCAGCCAGGGGCTTCCAGCGGCGCATAAGGATTTCGCAGACTTCCGTATCCCCAAAGGGGCCGCGCTCCAGCCCCAGCAGAAGTTTGCCCACCTGGTCCACGGTGGGCAGCAGAAAGCCGAAGGTCGCGCCGGGGCGCACGGCGGCCAGGGCCTGGTCCAGGTATTCCCAGGGGGTGCGCACGTCCAGGAAGAGGGCGTCGGCCCCGCTTACGGCAAAGCCCTCGGCGATATCCCGGTGGTGCAGCTCCACATTTTCCCCCACGCCGGCCCATTGCAGGTTGCGGCGGGCCAGGGCCAGGAATTCTTCGCGGGCCTCGTGGCTGACCACGCGCCCCGTGGGCCCGCAAAACCAGGAAAGGCCGGTGGTCAGCCCGCCGGAGCCGCAGCCGGCTTCGATAATAGTCCGCCCCGGTCCGGCCCCCAGGCGCAGGCAGATGTAGGCGATGTCCTTCGGATAGATGATCTGCGTCTGGCGTTTGAGGCCCTTGAGCCGGTCATGAAGGGTAGCCTCCTGCACCTGCATGGGCACGCCCGTATTGGTGTAGAGCACGTCGCCGTAGCGGGAGGCGGCCGCCTCCGCCGCGCGGAGGACGCCGTCGTTGCCGTGCCAGTCCTGGCCTTCTTCCAGCCGTTTTATGTAGCGACGGCCCTTGGGCGTCACAAAAACAACAAGCGAACCGTAGGGAATCATGCGCGTCCTTTTGTCTTGCAGGTGATGAAGGGGGGGCAGCGCCCGCGCCCAGGCCGCTTGTGGGCAGAAAAGCGCCCTCTTGTCAACGGGCGGCGGCGCTTTTCCTTTACAAGCGCGCGAACCCCGTGTATAAGGGGAAATCCATTAACTATATCACAATACCTTGATATGCAGATATTAACCACACCCCACGATCTGGAAGCGCAGTGCCGCGCCTGGCGCAAGGCCGGGGACGACATCGCCCTGGTGCCCACCATGGGCTATTATCACGCCGGGCATGAAGACCTTATGACCCACGCCAGGGGCCTGGCCCGGCGGCTGGTGGTGAGCCTGTTTGTCAACCCCGCCCAGTTCGGCCCCGGCGAAGACCTGGAGGCCTACCCCCGCGATGCGGAACACGACGCGGCCATTGCCGCCGCGCACGGGGCGGACGTGCTGTTCCGGCCCGAGCCGGGGGCCATGTACGCCCCGGATCACGCCACCTGGGTGGAAGTGCCGGAGCTGGCCAGGGGCCTGTGCGGGCAGACGCGGCCCACGCACTTTCGCGGCGTGTGCACCGTGGTGCTCAAACTTTTTCTGCTTACCGGGGCGGACGTGGCCGTGTTCGGCCAGAAGGACTGGCAGCAGCAGGCCATTCTGCGCCGCATGGCGCGGGATCTCAACGTGCCCGTGCGCATCGTGACCCGCCCCACCGTGCGCGAGGCCGACGGCCTGGCGCTCTCCTCCCGCAATCTTTATCTTACGCCGCAGGAACGCGCCCAGGCCCCGGAGATCCGTCAGGGCCTGCTCTACGCCCGCAAGCTGGCGGAAGAGGGCGAAACCAACACAAGCCTGCTGCGCGAGGCCGTGCTGCGGCGCTGGGCCGAACGGCTGCCCCTGGGCCGGCTGGATTACCTGAGCGTGGTGCACCCCGAATCCCTCGCGCCCCTGACCGCCGTGGGCGACGCCGCCCTTATGGCCTGCGCCGTGCGCATGGGCAAGGCCCGGCTTATCGACAACATCCTGCTCCGCCCGTGAGACGCGCGCCGCACACGGCGGGGCAGACGGCGCTTTCCCCCGGTTTTTCATAATACCCCTTCGCGTCGCGCTCGGCGCACCCAAGGAGAACGGCATGCAAACCAAGGGCAAATACTATTTCACTTCCGAATCCGTCACTGAAGGCCACCCCGACAAGGTGGCTGACCAGATTTCCGACGCCGTGCTGGACACCCTGCTGGCCCAGGACCCCGACGCCCATGTGGCCTGCGAAACCCTGGTGACCACGGGCATGGCCCTTATCGCCGGCGAGATCACCACCTCCGGCTACGCGGACCTGCCCCGCGTAGTGCGCGAAACCATCCGGAACATCGGCTACAGCAATTCCGGCATGGGCTTTGACTGGCAGACCTGCGCCGTCATCAACACCATCGGGCACCAGTCCCCGGACATTGCCCAGGGCGTGCGGCGCGAAAAACCCGAAGACCAGGGCGCGGGCGACCAGGGCATGATGTTCGGCTACGCCTGTGACGAAACCGCCACCCTCATGCCCGCCCCCATTTACTGGGCGCACCAGCTCTCCCAGCGCCTCGCCAAGGTGCGCAAGGACGGCCTGGTGGACTTCTTCCGCCCGGATGGCAAGACCCAGGTTTCCTTTGAATACCAGGACGGCAAGCCCGTGCGCATCAACAACGTGGTGGTCTCCACCCAGCACGCGAAAAGCGCCAGCCAGGCCGACGTGGCCGAAGCCGTGAAAAAACACGTCATCCGCCCCGTGCTGGAACCCACCGGCTACTTTGACGAAAAGCACTGCGAAATCTTCATCAACACCACAGGCCGCTTCGTGGTGGGCGGCCCCATGGGCGACTGCGGCCTCACCGGCCGCAAGATCATCCAGGATACCTACGGCGGCAGCGGACACCACGGCGGCGGGGCCTTCTCCGGCAAGGATCCCTCCAAGGTGGACCGCTCCGGCGCGTATATGGGCCGCTACATCGCCAAGAACGTGGTGGCCGCCGGCCTCGCCCCGGTCTGCGAAGTGCAGATCGCCTACTGCATCGGCGTGGCCCAGCCCGTAAGCGTGCTCGTCTCCTCCCAGGGCAGCGGCGAGATCCCCGATGAAGTGCTTACCCGCGCCGTGCGCGAAGTTTTTGACCTGCGCCCCTACTTCATCACCAAACGCCTGGACCTCAAACGCCCCATTTACCAGAAAACCTCCTGCTACGGTCACTTCGGACGCGAACTTCCCGAATTTACCTGGGAAAAAACCGACGCCGTGGCCGACCTGCGCACCGCCGCCAAGGTCTAGCCGGGGAAGAAAAACAACGGGGGGAAGGGGACTTTTGTGAACAAACGTCCCCTTCCCCCCACGCCCCCATCCTTCAAAAAGCTTTTTTCTCCTCAGGAAACGCGCGGGACGTACCCTGGACAGAGGGTGTTTGAGGGGAAAATGCGGACAAATCCGGCGGCGACAGAGATCCCCTTCGGGGGGGTTACGGGCGCCCTCGAGCAGACGCTCGTCGTGTTAGGTGTAAGCGCAATGCATTTGCGCTGTTACGCGCCGGAACGAGCGTGTCGCAGTCTTTGAGAAGGTCTGTTCTCAAAGGCGAGATGCTCTGGCGGAAGTTTTTTTTGCGGCAACAAGGCGCGCTCTCAGCGCAGCTGCGCGCCGCGCGCCCCGATGGCGTAGAAATTGCGCCCCACGCGCGAGGCCCCGTTGAGCAGGGTGCTGGTAAGGCCCAGGTAGTCGGTCTGAGAACGGTTGTTGAGGTACTGGGCCTGGAGGCCCGCCTCCGTGGCCTGATTGCGCAGGGCCCAGGCGCGCAGATCCTGGTTGTAGGCCTGGGCGTTGGCCTGCTGCTTAAGGGAAAGCGCGTCCAGCTCCCCTTTTTCGGCCGTATCCAGGTTGCGGTCCAGGGTCGAGCCCACGTCCACAGTTGCGCCGCTGGCCCCGGCTTCGGCCCTTTGGCTGCCAATGACGCGCGCGGTTTCCTGACGCTTTTTTACCGCATCGTCGTAGCCTTCACGTCGCTGGGCGCGGGCGGACTCTTCGGCAACCTGGGCGTTCTGCTCGGCGACCTGGGCGCTGCGGCGGGCCAGCCGGGACTGATAGTCGCTCTGCGCCTGCTGGTTGGCGGCCTGCTGCAGGGCCCCGGCCGTGCCCGCAACGGCTCCGGCCAGGGCCACGGCGGCGCTGATGGCCGCGGCTGTACTGGTGGCAATGGCCATCTCAACATACCTCCTTATGCCAGACGGTTTCGGTCAGCTGCGCGCCCAGGCGACGGTAAAGGACGTCGCAGGGGCGCGAGGCCGGAGAACTGTACTGGATAAGCCCCACGCCTTTCTGGCGCAGGGCCGCTTCGGCATGGCGCAGCAGGCGCAGGGCATTGGGCCCGCGCCGCACGTCCGGCCGCAGATAGAGGCCGTCCAGGGCAGCCAGCAGAAGCCCGCGGCGGTGGGGGCAGGGCACCAGAGTAAAGGCGGCGTAGCCCGCCAGCGTTCCGTCCTGCCGGGCGGTGCTCAGGTGCAGCATGTGCAGGGCCTCCAGGTCGGCGTAGCGTTGCACGTCAAGCACGCCTTCCTGCCGCCCGTGCAGGGAAGCCTCCACCTCTTGCCAATGGGCGTCGGCCAGGGCGCGGGCCGCAGGGCCTGCCGTGGCCAGGGTTTCCGTCTGAATGGCGAACACAGGTTCCTCCTTACGGACAAAGTTTTTTCGCCCAGGGTACGCGGCCTGCACGTTTCCTGAGGAAACAAGGTTTCCCTCCCCCAACCATATTCCCCTACCCGAATGCGGTATCCACCACCAGGGCCAGCAGGCGCCACGGCAAGGGCCTGTCCTGCACCAGCCATACAGAGGTCTGCGCGTCCTGGCCGCCGCCGGGGGTGAACTCCAGGTCACCGGTATAGGGTTCGCAGGGCGCGCCGTATGTCGCTGGCAGGAAGGGGAAGTCGTAGAGCGTGGCCCGGTCCGGCCCGTATTTGCCGCCCACGCTGCGATAGAGGCGCACGACGCAGCGCCCGTAGGCCCGGCGTTTGCCCAGGGTGGATCCGGTCTGCGCGTCGGCCTCCACGGGCAGGGGGGAGAGCGCGGCCGTGTAGCCCAGGCCCGCGTGCACCACCTTGGCCGGGTACGGCAGGTTTATCTGCCCGCCCTGCACCACGCAGCCCTCCACGGGGCTGCCGTCGGCCAGCACGGAGAGCTCCAGCCCTTCCAGATGGTCCAGGCCGGTCACCGTGTCCGTGCCCTCTTCGCTGCGCCGGGTGATGCCGCAATCCACAAAAAAGGCCTCTTCAATGGCCGCATCCTGGCCAAAGGGCTCTTCCAGGCGCTCCAGAAAATACTGCGCCTGACCGTTGATCTGCCGCTCCACAACCAGCAGCAGCACGTCTGCGGTTTCGCCGGAGAGCACGGCCACGGAGTGCACCTTGCCGTCCGTGGGGTGGCGGGACCAGCCGTAAATCTCGTGTTCCTTCATGTAGGTAAGGGCCAGGAGCAGGCCGTCGTCGCGCACGCACCAGATGGTTGAACTGGGCGTTTGCTGGTAGGCCCATTGCAGGATGCTGTGACCGTCAAAAAGGTGCGGGGCCATGATGGAGAGGTCGTTGCCAGCGTAGCCGTCTTTTTCCAGGGAGTAGAAGAGGTCGCGCACCCGTGCGCCGTGGCGCTGGACGTGCATGACAGAGTTGCCGATAATCAGCGGCGCAAGCCCGCCGGCGCTGCCCCAGTAGCTTTGAGCTGTGATGCTCACCCCGGAAGGCGTGATGACGCCGTCCGTGCCCGTGGCCTTGTATTCGCTGCCGGAGGTGCCCAGGAGCAGGTCGCCGAAGCTGGCTATCCACTGGATGCTGTCGATGGAGCCGGAAGCAATCATGTATTCCACGGGGTCGTCGTCCTGCAGGGGGCGGGATTTGCGGAAGTTTTCAAAATCGCCCGTGCGGGACGCATAGAAGTAGCCGGGGCTTTTTTTGCCGCCGCCCAGGGTCATGCGCTGCTGGTGGAAGGCCACCACGCCGGGATTGTTGCCGTCGGCAAAGGGGTTCCAGTCCTCCTTGGGGGTGTCTGCGGTATCCGCTTCGTAGTTGTTGTCGATGAATTTCAGGGTCGCGCCGGCGGCGAATACGGGCGCAACGCTGTAGGCCCCCACAGTGCCGGAAGGATAGTTCGCATTGCTACCCAGTTGCCCGGTGGTGTAGCTGCTGTAGGTGCCGCTGGGGTCGTCGTCTTCACAGGGGAGCATGACCCAGAAGTAACTTTTGCTCGTGGAGGTTTTGGTACCACACTCGTAGTCTGAAGTGACGTAGTGGGTT
This sequence comes from Desulfovibrio legallii, assembly GCF_900102485.1. Classification (NCBI taxonomy): domain Bacteria; kingdom Pseudomonadati; phylum Thermodesulfobacteriota; class Desulfovibrionia; order Desulfovibrionales; family Desulfovibrionaceae; genus Desulfovibrio; species Desulfovibrio legallii. The sequence goes on from NZ_FNBX01000014.1 coordinate 69,203, forward strand.
GTGGTGTTGGTCGTCTTGGTGACGCGGATAAACGCCTTATCACCTATGATAAAGGCGTTCTGCGAAGCGGAGGCGGATACGGTGAGCTTGCTGGTGCTGCTCCAACTTGATTCGCCGTAGCAGCTGGAATTGAATACGGTGTAGGTGATGCTCCCGGCAAACTTGCTGATGCCGCAGGTCAGCGTGCCCATTTTGAGGCCCGTGAGCTCGCCGCCTTCGGCGCTGGCCGCCTTGGTCACGCCGATAAAGCCGTAATACCCGGCTTCTTCGCGATAGACGTTGTATTCCGTGGCCCCCTCCACCGCGCTCCAGGTGACGGTGGCGCTGTTGCCCTGCACCCAGTCTGAGGGATGTTTGCCCGTGGTGACGGCCCCGGCTTCGGAGGGCAGGGATTCGCGGCCATCGTCGTCCACGGCCACCACCTTGTAGCGCAGGGTGTAGCTGCCCGCCGTGCCGGAAAATTTCACGGTGGGCGTGGCCGGGGCGTCAAGGCTCTGGTTGAGGACGACTTCTTCAATGCTCCAGGCATAGCCGCCGCTTTCCGCGTCCGTGCGCAAAACTTTCTGCAGGGGATAGTCCGGATGGGCCAGATAGACCACGTCGCCCACCTGCGCGTAGGAGAGACGCAGCAGGTCCGCTGCGGCATAGGGCGTAACCACGTCCGCATCCATAAGGGCCGCGCCGTCGCTCACGCGCAGGCGGTGGTCCGAAAGGATGAGGGCGAAGTTCTGACCGGCTTCCTCGTTAAAGCTGAAAGGGAGAAGCACGGCATATTCCCCCAGCTTGGCCGCAAAGCGCGTCCCGGGGCGTCGGGCGCAGTCGCCGTGCAGGCCTGGAAGCATGTTTTCCATGCAGTTCAAGCAGTTGCGGTAGCGCGCCAGGTCGTAGCGCGCCCCCAGGGTGGGGGAAATTTCGCCGCCGGTGAAGTTTTGCAGGGCTACGCGCATGGGCTACTCCGCGGCAACGGCCGGCACTTCCGGCCACGGCGTCAGTTCACCGCCGCCGTCCCAGGGCGCACCCTCCTGCTCAGGCAGGTCACGCAGGGCCTGGCGGTAGGTCTGGACGGCGGTCAGGTCGTCGGCAGAGATGGGGTAGTCTGGCAATAGGTACTTGTCCGTGGCGGTCAGCTTGGTGTCACGCGCAGCACGCAGGCGGGAAAAACAGGCCTCGGAGCTGTTGTATTCTGACAACCGCGCAGCCTCGGCCGCAGCCTCTTCGGCGGCTATCCGGTCTTTCTCGGCTTGCCATAAAGCCACATAAGGGGCCACCTCCTCATCGTAAGCCGCAGGGTCTGCAGCAGAAAGCGTCTGATTGTAATCGTCCTCAAACTCAAGGTGCCCCTGTTGCCCATCCCACTGCAGAGCATGCAGGTTGGACGGGGCCGAAAAATCAAAGGTAAGTCCCTGACCGTCAACAAGAATCAGCTTGTCCGCAGGGACGACGGTAACTCTGGGCATAGAGCCTCCTTACAGTTTTATAATATAGGCCAACGCATAGTATGGCGGCAGGCTGGAGCTGCTGGCAGAACCTATTAAAATGGTGTGGGTGTGCGATGCATTGCCACCAGCCCGGTCAGAAACGCTCTGTGTTAAATCAGCATAGTGAGTGCCATTCGTATCGGCATTTACCAGAGCAGTGTAAGGTCTATAATAGGTATGGTTATGCGACGCCAGCTGTGCAACAGTAAGAGTAGTTTCATCGCTTGTACCGGAAACAGTATGATTATGTGTAAGCGCACCACCAGTGGAACCGGTTGTATATGTATCGTTTGCACCCAGAATCATACGCCCACGGAGGTCGGGAACAGTGCCCCCTGACCCATCAGTGCCGCCATCACACAATACCCAGTTAGTATTGGGGGTTGTGCTATTTCGTGGTATGGGATAGCGGTTATTTGTTCCGCCAAAGGAACCGGAAAAGGTCAGGATAGACCCAGCAAGAACAACATCCTCTGCGACACTTTCAGCAGCATTGGCAGCAGCTTCAGCTCTGTCGGCGGCGGATTCCGCAGCCGTGGCGCTGGCGGCAGCAGCAGTTTCAGAAGCGGCGGCATTAGTGGCAGATGCATTGGCTGCCGTGGCACTGGCGGCAGC